>JBLHGU010000042.1:0-29957 GCA_047615875.1 Parasphingorhabdus sp. | reverse complement strand
CGCCATAGCCTCGTGGCTGACAGCGATGCTTCGTTCAGCTAGCAGATCCTCGATATTTCGATGGCTTAGATTGAATCGATGGTACAGCTAGACACCATAGCTGATGATATCGGGTGGGAATCGATGTCGTTTGTATGTGTTCATCTGCCGATTCTATCAATTTCTGGAAGTTAACTTGTCATATACCCACTCGAGCAGTCCATAGCTTTTCTGCCAGAAACGCGGGTTGAGGTAGTGCGGACAAAATAACCGCCCGAAGGCGGTAATTCTTGGAGGAGAGTCTTTTCAGGAATTACATAGCAACCAGGGCAATGAAGCAGAAGGCAACAACAATGCTTCCAGAAACAACATCAATGATGCTGAAAGTAGTTCTTTGTGCGTATTCGGTGTAAGTCATCTGCCTGGCCCCTTGTTGCTAGTGTGGGATGAATTATGACAATGCCAGGCTTTCAGTTCTGCGAACTGCTTAACAGTAGGTGAAGATGAAATGTGAACTGGTTCACATTACGGGCGGAAATATCTGTTTAGGGTGTCCGTATAGACCACTCACGGTCATGCTTTGCCAGCTGATAGGTCGATTTTGCCTGAAGCAGAGAACTTGACAGACTACCCTTTATCTTAGTTTTAGGCTCTATCGGGGTACATAAGAAATACGTCACTAAACTCCAGCGAAATCGTCCGACGATGCTCCTCAATAGTGCAGTAGTCCTCCTCCTGCGTAAAATATTTCAGTAGAGAATTGCGTTTTTACACGGTCTGGGCAAATAGCTGCCGGATTGCAGAAAACGGGAGTAGGGCGACTGTCAGTCTATATCTAGACTCGTTTAAAAGATTTGTAAGATCAGGTCTGATTTTTTAGTGCGCCACGAGGCGCTTGTATACCAGCGGCTGAAAGTGCCGTCTGTGAAGTGGCGACCCGCCACACACTGTATCGAGTCTTTGGTTCTGTGCTGTAACAATCAGGATTAAGCGTAGACAGAAATGATGCAGGCCGTAAGCGAAAGCTGAAGTGATTGAGTCCAGTTATTGGACCTTTTTGAGAAGGCCGATAGTTTTGAAAAGCTAGAAGGCAATACTATTTCAGGCGCTATTGGGCAGTTTGTAGTAGCTTCTCCGGGATCGCAGAGCACGGCATGTATCAAAGGTAGGCAGGTGAACGTAGGAGATCCAAATAGCTCTTTGATGGATTGAAGTACCGATCGACGAGTGTAGAAGCGAGAAGATTGGGATGGTTATTTGGAAGTCAGATCGGCCATAGTACTGCTGAAGCGGGGTAACGCCCGTGGAGGGAAGGGCCGTGGGTTAAGTTAACCTCAAAGAGGACACGTTATGGAATCAACAGAATTTCAGTATACAATGACAACAAATTTAATGAGGATAGCCGAGCTATCTCGAAGCGATTCCGGTGGAGTCGTTGCGAGTGTGTTACCAGGAGCTGGATGGAAAGAAGGCACTTGGAATAAAGGCGTAACGGGCCAATAGCCAGGTGAATGACTTAATCTTGAGCCTAGTGCCTGAATTGGGCACGCTGGGTTCTAACGAGGGGGGAGTCCGGGTGACCGGCTCCTCAACTCACTCAAATAGGGCAGGGAGTGAAATAGCGGCACGGCCGCTTCACCCCCTGCAAACCTTATTTACTACTCATCAAACAATAAAAATTGAACTGGGGATCTGTCCATGATTTCTAACCTTCTCAATCTCTGTTCAATGATCCACCAGCCATCTATTCGTGATTTAGGCACCACTTCATTAGTCGGTAGGTGAATAAACTTTTCACTTATTGAATAACCTTCCCATAAGATATCTGTAGTTCCACCCAGTCTTAACAGTTTCTGATAATGCTTTGGTATAGATTTATTCTTTATCCATAATCTCCATGTTCTTCTTGTGATCTCGCAAATCTCAATTGCTCTGTGCGAGTTGTAAACCCTCGAATCAAGCAAAAATTGTGTTATGTCCATTATATTTCCTTTCACAAATTACAAAAGAGCGACGCACTATACCAACCAAATATTTTATTATTGCAATTTTTCTCAAACCAACCAACTTTACATAATATACATTATGCGAACTATTATTTTAATTAAAGAAAACAGGAATTCACTAGAGGTATGGACTGCTACTGTTTGTTTTTAAAGGATATTTTAGAGTTAGAATATTCTAGAGGTTTTCTTGAATAAATTGAAAAAGTTGTTTGTTGTTACTTCTGCGATATGTTCTACAGTTTCACTTCTGAGCTCAGCGATACATTCAGCCGTATGTAATACATATGCCGGTTGATTTACCTTGCCTCGAAAAGGTACGGGAGCAAGATATGGGGAGTCTGTTTCTACCAGCATACGATCTTCAGGAACGTTCCGAGCAACTTCTTTGAGATCCAGGGCATTTTTAAAAGTGACTATCCCCGAAAAGGAAATATAAAATCCTAGATCTAGAGCTAGTTTTGCTACAGGCCAATCTTCTGCAAAACAGTGCATAACACCACCTGGTTGATCAGCTCCTTCGTCTTTCATCATTTTGAGAGTGTCTTCGGTCGCATCCCGCATGTGAATGATTAAAGGTAAATCAACGGTTTTTGCTGCGGTTATATGCTGTGAGAATCTTTTTCGTTGCCAATCAAGATTCCCCTCACTTCTAAAATAATCCAGCCCGGTCTCACCAATTGCCACTACTCGATCACTGGAGGTTGCATGATCGACCAAAGTCTCAGCCAAGGTTTCAGCCTCATCCTGTTCATTTGGGTGAACACCAACTGACGCAAACACATTTTCATGCTCGTCGGCCAATTTTCGAACCTTGGGAAAATCCCGCATGTTCACCGAAACACAGAGCAAGGTTTTAACAGAATTATTTAAGGCGCTTTGAAGAACTTCTTTGGTATTAGAACCTAAAGGTTCAAAGTCAATATGGCAGTGGGAATCGACGAGATCCATGTTAAACCTGGGATAGTTATCTGCTGAAATGGATTACATGGTGTGAGTCATGCGTCGAGACTTCAACGCACCACCAAGTATACCCTCAATTTTAGAACGGACTTGATTGGCTTCTGGACCGGTAAACTGTATGCCAATGCCAGATTGTCGGCTACTTTGAGCCCCTTCCGGGGTGAACCAGACTATCTGTCCAGATATTGAAATTTGCTCAGGCGAATCAACTAGTTTTAAAAGTAAGAATACTTCCTCACCAATTTTATACTGACTGGATGACGGTACAAATATGCCTCCTGAACTAACAAATGGCATGTAAGCTGCATGCAAGGTTTTTCGATCTTTTATAGATATGGACATAACCTTTGCGCGACCTGGTGCGGCATTACGCACAGTCTCTTCTTCATATCCGGCAGAAATACCCCTTTGAACTACTACTGAATCTGCTGAAATAGATTCAGTATCCATATCCAAGCCTGGATCTGGTGGCAGGGTTTTCTTCTTTTTGTCAGGCTTTTTGCCAAATAGCAATTAAGACATCCTCAAGAAAAAGTTGTCCATCTGCGCTGTTTTTCTGATACCGCAGATAGATCTGAATTTTTCGTATCATATCCCAAATCTCTTTGAAATACAGCCGTTCGGCAAGCGCGCAATCCTCTAGATTTCCTGCATCTAGGAGTGTGGTACAACGCTGACCATGTCCTAAAAGAACCGCGTCTGTGAGTATATTCTCTAGCCACCTGACAAAATCTATTACATGATCTTTACCGATGACAGCACCGGCTAAACTTGGGTCAGTTTTTTCCTTTGCAACTTTTTGTAAAATCACCTTCCAGTTTTTACTTCTGGCGAGGTAATCACTGTGGTGAAATTCTAATGCCTTCAATGGACCACCTGCAGCTGTTTTCAATAGCTGCATGACTTTTGACTCATCAACGCCCTCTTCCAATAACCATTTATGACTTATATCGGCATCTGGTGTGGAAACTGAAAAGTCAGAAACCCTACTTAGTATCGTAGCCGGCATACCGTTTCGATCATCAGATATTAAAAGGAATCGTGTTTGGGTTGGGGGTTCCTCGAGGATCTTAAGTAATGCATTAGCCGCATTGATATTTAAACTGGAAGCGGGATAAATTAGAACAACTTTTTGACCCTGACTATAACCATGCGTAGCTAGGCGTTCGATTAGCAGGCGAATTTGACGGATAGAAATACTTTGACCTGCACGGGAGGACTTACTTGTGCTACTACTTTCTGCGGCATATCGCAGAGCTAGACTATTTTCAGGTTCCTGTAGTTCAAACGCTTCCGGAACAATCAAATGCAGATCTGGAACCATGGATTTTTTATATCCACGGCAACGTTCGCAGTCGCCGCAAATGCCGTTCTCGGATGAATTTTGACATAACAACAACCGCGCGGTCTGCAATCCTAATTGCCACTTGCCAATTCCGGCAGGTCCTAGAATAAGCAGTGCCTGTGGTAATCGGTCGCGGTTTTCTATCAGTTGCTCATAGAAAGGAACTAACCAGGGATACAATTCCATTCTCCAATCTTACTGGTGATCAGATTCGTAATTTGACCCGAAACTTGTTCAATAGAACTAGTTGCATCTATACGTTGAATTCTGTGAGGGAAACGATTTGCCAACTCCAGATAGGTTTCTCGGATCTTTTTCTTAAACTCAATACCTTGTTTTTCAAAACGATCCTTAGATTCTCCTCTGCCCTCTGTTCTGGCCATTCCCGTTTCAACCGGAATATCCAGAAGTAGCGTGAGATCCGGGCGCAGGTCATCCTGAGTCCATTGCTCAATTGTTCCAACGGCGTCTAGACCAAGCCCCCCTGCCCCGCCTTGATACGCGTAAGTGGCATCAGTAAAACGATCGCAAATTACCCACTTGCCCTGCTGCAGCGTTGGAATAATAATTTCTTCGAGGTGTTGAGCACGTGCTGCAAACATCATTAGAAGTTGTGCTTTAACGGAGATGTTAATGTTTTCACGCTGAAGTAGTAAATCACGAAGTGCTTCTCCCAGGGGGCTTCCCCCAGGTTCGCGTGTCAATACGAATTCAATTTGATTATTCGCTAGCGTGTTTTTTAAGCATTCAACCTGAGTGCTTTTACCGGCACCGTCGGTGCCCTCGATAGTGATGAATAGCCCAGTTTTCATTTATCAGGATTTTTTCTTTTTCCGTCGCAACTGAAATTTGCGTACAGCATCATTATGTTGCTCCAGAGTTTCGGAAAATTTGTGAGAACCGTCACCACGTGACACGAAAAATATTGCTTTCGTGGCTTCTGGCTGAAGGGCAGCGTTTATGGCCTCTCGACCGGGCATAGCAATAGGTGTTGGCGGTAAGCCATGTCTAGTGTAGGTGTTGTATTCAGTATCAGCTTTCAAATGCTTACGTTTCAAATTGCCATTAAAACTATCGCCTAGTCCATAAATTACTGTGGGGTCTGTTTGCAGACGCATCTTTTTATTCAATCTGTTTGTGAATACGCCTGATATTAGTGTCCGCTCTTCAGCCAACCCTGTTTCTTTTTCAATAATCGACGCTAGAATAAGGGCTTCATAGGGTGTTGCCACTCGTGCTTCATCACTGCGTTTCTGCCATTCCTGTTCAAGTATGACTTGCATTGCCTCATAGGCTCGTCGGAGGATATCAATATCAGACTCACCCAGAGTGAAACTATAGGTGTCAGGAAAAAATCTGCCTTCTGGGTGCTCGTTAGGCTTGCCCAGTAGTGACATAATTTCTTTATTGCTATGCCCGGTCAAAGATATTTTCAGGTGTTCGGAGGTTGATAGATGCTTTATAACCTGTCGAAAAGTCCAGCCTTCTATAAAACGAAGTTGATACTCCAGCACCGAACCGGCAACAATCTTGTCCAATAACTGAATTTGATTAAGACCATTCTTGAACTGATATTGCCCTGCCTTAACCCGAGTCGTTAACCCTTTCCAGTAGGCATAAACCATTGGGCTGTAGATTTCTTCAATGACACCTTTTCCTTTCAGGTCCTTTAAAAAGGATTTAAGTGATTGGCCGCGTTTAATGACATAAACACTTTCACCAGGGTTTAATGGTGTTTCGAGAGTTTGGCTAACATAAACAAATGTTGTACCAACCACCAAACTTGCGCCAAGAAAAGCACATAGAAGAATAATCCAGACAACCCGACCACCCTGATATCGGGTGGACAAAGAGCGCAAATTAGTTTTAGACTTTTTTAAATACCAAGGTGCCATTTGTACCACCAAAACCAAAGGAATTGGAAAGTGCGTAGGAAATATCTAGATCCCGTGCGGTATGGGGCACACAGTCCAGATCACACTCGGGATCCTGATTATGGAGGTTGATTGTAGGTGGAATCTTTTGCTGATGAATAGACAATGCTGTAGCAACCGCTTCAACACCACCAGCTGCACCTAGTAGGTGTCCTATCATAGATTTTATAGAGCTGACTGCAAGCTTGTCAGCGTGACTACCAAACGTTCTCCTAACAGCCATAGTTTCTGCGACATCTCCTAATGGCGTAGAGGTGCCGTGGGCATTTACGTATTGAACCTGTTCGATGTTAGCTCCGGCATTACGAAGTGCAGATACCATGCACCGAGCAGCTCCTTCACCGCCGGGTGCTGGTTGGGTCATATGATGAGCGTCGCCACTCATGCCAAAACCAGCCAATTCTGCATATATACGCGCTCCACGACGTTTAGCATGTTCCATTTCTTCTAGCACTAGCACGCCTGCCCCTTCCCCTAAGACAAATCCATCACGTCCAGTGTCCCAGGGGCGGCTGGCATTCGCCGGATCGTCATTGTTGCGACTGAGGGCTTTGGCGTTACCAAAACCGGCAATAGAAGTAGCAGTTACCGCAGATTCTGTACCACCACTGACCATTACGTCAGCATCACCGTATTCTATTAATCTAGCGGCTTCACCAATGGCGTGGGTACCTGTAGAACATGCTGTAACCATCGACAAATTAGGTCCTTTCATTCCATAAAGTATGGAAAGGTTGCCAGAAACCATATTTATGATGCTCATTGGAATATAAAATGGCGATACGCGCTTGTGTCCTCTGCTAAGAAAGGACTCAGTCGTACTCTCAATACTGGTTAAGCCGCCTATTCCAGCGCCAATATACACCCCACTATTAAGGGCTAGTTCGCCTTCAAATTCCAGACCAGAATCTTTGATCGCTTCAATACCCGCAACCATTCCTAATTGGATAAAGCGATCCATCCTGCGTAAATCCTTTACCGATAAAAAATCCTGTGGGGAAAAGTTTTTCACTTCGCCAGCAATGGTCACAGGGAAACCGGTGGCATCAAAAAGGCTTATTGGAGCAATACCATTGTGACCAGCAAGCATGTTGGTCCAGGAGGTCTCACAATTATTTCCAATCGGGGTAATCATGCCCAGACCGGTAACTACTACACGACGTTTACTCATTTTTTCCTACGCAATAAAAACGCCGCCGTTCTTAGTCGATACGGCGGCGGATTATTCAATCTTCTGGCCAGGCCTTGATGGCACATGCTAGTGACAAATCAACTAGCTACAAAATTCGCTTAGATTAAACGCTGGCGTTAGTCTGGATAAAAATAATAGCCTGTTTCACCGTTGTAATCTTCTCGGCTTCGTCATCTGGAATTTCTGTATCAAACTCTTCTTCCAACGCCATGACCAATTCAACGGTGTCCAGAGAATCGGCACCCAGGTCATCGACAAAAGAAGCGTCTGCGGTCACTTGATCTTCGCTTACGCCAAGTTGTTCCACGACGATTTTGGTAACGCGTTCTTCAATGCTGCTCATTAGGAAATAGTCCTCCGATAAGGATGAATTTCGACCCCGGCTTCCGGGCAATCTGTAATTTTTCGAACTTGGGCTAGAAGCCTCATTCAACGGAGCGCAAAGTTAACACTAATCGCTCCAGCAAGTCCACCAAATATGATTGCCAGGATGTCTGAGTACAAATGGTTAAAAAATTAAATAAAACAAGTAAATATAAAATCTATTTAGAAACAACAAGAGACAATTGTCATAACTGAGCCTGTCATTTGTTAAATTAGTTCATGTACATGCCGCCATTTACATGTAACGTTTGTCCCGTTATGTAATCTGCGGCCGGAGAAACGAGAAACAAGACAGACTGAGCAATATCTTCAGGGGTGCCTAATCGACCCACTGGAATATTGCCTAGTAGCTTATCTTTTTGTACATCGGATAATCCCTCCGTCATATCTGTCGCAATAAATCCAGGCGCAACCGCATTTACGTGGATATTGCGTGCTGCAAGCTCGATAGCGAGCGATTTTGTGAAGCCAATCATTCCGGCTTTTGCCGCTGCATAGTTTGCTTGCCCGGCATTCCCGGTGCTTCCAACCACTGAGCTAATATTAATAATCCGACCGAAACGTGCTTTAGTCATCGGTCGAATACAAGCCTTAACTACTCGGTAAATAGACTTTAAGTTGGTATCGAGAATTGCATCCCAGTCGTCTTCTTTCATTCGTAATAGAAGATTATCACGGATGATCCCAGCGTTATTTACGAGAATTTCAGGTGCTCCAACGCGATTTGTTATCTCCTTAACAACTTCATCAATACTCTCATTATCCGTGACGTTGAGCTTGAGTCCGGCGCCTTCAATATTACTTGCGGCCAAATACTCGCTAATAGACTCAGCCCCGGAAGAGCTGGTAGCGGTACCAAAAACAGTCCCTCCGGCATTGCCGAGAGCTAAAGCAATTGACTTGCCAATTCCTCGACTGGCACCGGTCACCAGGCAGATATTTTTCTGTAGTTGCATAATTAGTTCTTCAATATTTTAGTAAACAGGCGCCCCAGGTGAAACCACCACCGAACCCTTCCAGTAATACTGTATTCCCTCGCTTGATTCGACCATCTGCAACAGCCGAATCGAAAGCCAGTGGAATCGACGCCGCAGAGGTATTTCCATGCTTTCTAACAGTGATAATAACCTTGTCAGCATCTATTCGAATTCGTTTGCCAATGGCCTGAATTATTCTAACATTAGCTTGATGTGGAATTAACCAGTCAATATCATCGACAGTAAGTCCGTTATGTTGAAGTGCCTCTAACGCAATATCGCTCATTGCAGTGACTGCCCAACGAAACACTTCATTACCTTTCATGCGGGTAAATGCCTTGCCAAGTTCTAGTTCGGCATTAGCTGTTGATACGCCAACTGGAACCCATAGCAACTCTTTATAGCTTCCATCAGCATGAATGTGGGATGAGAGGAAGCCTGGTTGCTCACCAGCTTCTACAATCATAGCCCCTGCACCATCACCAAATAGTACACAAGTACTTCGATCGCTCCAATCTACAATCCTGGAGAATGTCTCCGCGCCTATAACCAAAGCACATTTACACGCGCCAGCCCGAATATACTTGTCAACTACATCCAGTGCATAGATAAATCCGGCACAAACTGCCTGGATGTCGAATGCCGGACAACCACGCAGGCCAAGGCGATTTTGCACCAGAGTGGCGGTGCTCGGGAAAACATGATCCGGTGTGGTAGTAGCAATAATAATCAAATCAATCTGGTTTTTATCTATTCCAGCGGAATCTATGGCTCTGACGGCAGCGTTATAAGCGAGATCACTGGTAAATTCATCCTTGGCCGCGATAGATCTGCACTCGATCCCAGTGCGGGTCCGTATCCACTCGTCAGTGGTGTCAACTATTGACTCCATGTCTCGATTCGTCAGTTTGTTCTCAGGCAGATATGAGCCTACGCCTGATATTGTTCCAATCATTATTATTTTTAACCGACGTTAATGAAGTTTTTCAAGTTCTTGCTGCAGGTGTGCCACCATATCACCACGGGCTTCCGCAATAGCCACTTCTATTGCTTTGGCGAACCCGACAATATCAGTGCTGCCATGGCTCTTCACAACCAGTCCACGCAACCCTACCAGTGACGCACCGTTGTATCTTCGGTGATCGACTCTTTTCTTTAAAGAATTTAGCACTGGCATCGACATCAGGCCTGCGGCGCGAGTAAGCCAGTTACGGCCAAATTCCTCACGCAATATTCCGGTCATCATTTGCGCCAGCCCCTCACCTGTTTTTAATGCCACATTCCCAGAAAATCCATCACAAACAACAACATCTACAGTGCCATTGAAAATATCATCGCCTTCGACGAAACCGCAGTAATTCAGATCGCTGGATTTAAATAATTCAGCGGCCTTTTTCAGCAAATCACCACCTTTGATATCTTCCGCACCAATATTTAGCAGGCCGACTGTCGGCCTGGTGCGATTTTCCAACGCCGCTACCAGAGTAGTACCCATCACACCAAATTGATAGAGCATTTCAGCGGGCACATTTACATTCGCGCCCAGGTCAAGAACATGTACGTGTCCGTTAGCTCTTGGCAACGCTGAGCAAATCGCCGGACGATCAATATTCGGCAGTGTTTTTAGCACAAATCGGGCCGTAGCCATCAGAGCACCGGTATTGCCGGCGCTGACACAGGCCTCTGCTTCACCATCCTTTACCAAATTAATGGCAACCCGCATGGAGGAATCCTTCTTGCCACGTAAGGCCTTTGCCGCTGACTCATCCATCTCCACGACTTGGCTAGCATGATGAATCCGCAGATTATCATCCTGCTGATAACGGCCCAAATGGGATTGAATCCGATCCTCAGGGCCAACCAGGATAAGCCGAACATCCGCGTTTTGCTCAAGAACTTTCAGCGCAGCAGGAATTGTGACTTCCAACCCATGGTCGCCACCCATAACATCAATTGCAATTGAAATCGACAAGGACGGACCAGAACGTCAGGAGTAGGATATGTGCTTATTCCTCGGTATCAGTTTCTTTGTCTTCAATCACTTTTACGCCACGATAGTAGCCATCTGCGCTAACATGGTGACGACGATGTAATTCACCCGAAGTGGCATCAATCGACAATGTGGGAATGCCAAGCGCGTCGTGGGAACGACGCATGCCTCGTTTTGAAGGGGTTTTGCGACTCTTTTGAACAGCCATTTAAAATTTCCTTAGGTTCTATCTACTTGAATAATTGATGATAATTGCGAATTTTGAACGAACAAGTTAAGCCCGGCAAAAATTGTGACGCCTGAAAAACCGGCGAATCATATAGATATGCTCCGGACTTGTCAAAAGTGCTTGATATTATGGGTCTAACTAAAATTCATGATCATTTGAATCTGCTTCTCGGCATCACTATATTGCCTGACCAACCACCAGAGTTATTTTAGAACATTTATGAACATTATATTGGCTTCGTCTTCACCATATCGTAAAAGTTTATTAGAGCGGCTGGGATTGGGCTTCGAATGCATGAGTCCTGATATAGATGAAACACCCTACATCGATGAGCTTCCAGTCGAATTAGTTACACGATTAGCCGAACGAAAGGCTCGAACAGTCGCTATGCGGTATACAGAAAGTTTGATTATTGGATCTGATCAAGTCGCAGTGCTAGATGGTCGTATTATTGGCAAGCCAGTTGATCATGAAGATGCCGTTGGCCAACTTCTTGGATCATCTGGACGGACCATCTACTTGTACACAGGACTGGCCCTTCTAAATAGCAGGAACAACCATATACAACTCAATGTCGAGCCATATTCGGTAACGTTTCAAGTATTAACCCGAAATCGTATTGAAGCTTACCTTAACTATGAAAAGCCCTATGATTGCTGTGGTAGTTTAAAATGCGAGGGTGTGGGCATTAGCCTAATTGAAAAGCTTTCTGGCGACGATCCCAATGCGTTAATTGGCTTGCCTCTAATTAGTTTATGCAAAATGTTACGACAGGAAGGTGTATCACTGTTTTAGTGCATTCGAATCGAATTCAGTCCAGTTAACTCTATCAACCTGCTCATCACGCTGGCACCAAACTCCTTTCCGATGCGGTCTAAAAGTTCATTGCCCGGAGTGTAATTAATGGTAACTTCGGTTCCTATGATTTCTCTTGCTACAGAGTCGACACTGCCAAAATCATCAACTAGCCCCATGTTTTTCGCCTGCTCACCTATCCAGAATAGTCCGCTAAAAATCTCCTTGTCATCAACCAACCTATCCCCTCTGCCCTGTTTTACCGCGTCGATAAACTGATTGTGCACCTGGTTTAACATGTTTGTCGCAAAACCTTCGTCAAAATTCTCCAATGGCAAGAATGGATCTAATATGCCTTTATTATTACCTGCGGTGAATAAACGTCGTTCAATACCAAGGCTCTTCATTGCATCAACAAAACCGAAACTATCCATTCGAACACCAATAGACCCGACAATGCTGGCTTGATCGACAAATATTTTATCGGCGGCTACTGCTACGTAGTAGCCACCTGAAGCGCAAATTTCATCGACCACAGCATAGACTGGAATATCGGGGTACGCCTCTTGAAGTCTATCGATTTCACGATTTATTTGACTAGATTGAACAGGACTTCCACCAGGGGTATTGAATCGGATAACAATCCCCTTAACTCCTTCAGCTTTAAAAGCGTTTCGAAGACCTTCATTTATTCGTTCTGCCGAAGCATCTGATCCAATACCTATCACACCAAAAACATCCACAATTGCAGTGTGTTCTGGAGTTTTATAGGTATATTCATCGAGAAACGGAATTGACAATACTCCTACCACCAATAAAACAAATATTGCTTGTAGAATCCACTTTGAACGTCGATGCCGACGGTATTCCTTCAGCGCTGATTCAATTAGTGTTTCCAGGTTCTGATCACTCATATAGTTTCCGCTACGTTTTGTTGTGACTATCGGGAGGGTGTTCCGACGATACTGTTATCTTTCGGATAGATGTAATTCTGGTCAAACTTAATAGGAGCTATTTGCAGGGACGCTCTACTACAGGAACCGCGAATACAGTATCCATCTCAGGGTTGAAAAAGCGCACCATGGCTGGAGCACATCAGATATTGTACGCTACTATCAAAGAACAATCCGGCTTTCCAGTCAAGCTCGAGCCTCATATGCACACAACTACTAGTAGAAGTGCGGGGTATATTTTTTCAAAGTATTCTGAAAATTTCCAGACGTTGGTTGGTTTTAGAATTGAATGCAACATTCAGCCCTTTTGGGGGCGCGGGCACAGCATGTCGGTTGCTCAGGAAAAGGCAGCCTCCCATGCTATTAACCTCCGAAACACCTTTATTTTTCACCTCTTTATGGCATGGGTGCCCGACTGTAACAAATTACCCATATGCTCCGGTTGTGGTGCGTTAACTTCTATACGCCGACCACTGCTGGGATGACTGAACGCCAATCTAGCGGCATGCAAATGCAGCTGATTCTTGTTAATACCCGATAAAGTTCGATTCAATTGGTAGTTGCCATATCTGCTATCACCCAAGATTGGAATGCCAGCATGGGCGCAATGGGCACGTGCCTGATGCATGCGGCCGGTTTCTAATTGCATTTCAACCAATGACATCGTCTCGTTTTGTTTGAGCACCTTGAATCGTGTTTTTGCCGATTGCCCATCTTCAACCGCGAGAACACGGGATTGGCCTTCTGCATCACGAATCCTTTTGAGTGGCGTGTTGACTTCAAAACATGATTGTTTAGGGTGACCAAAAACTATTGCCTGGTAAATTTTGCTTAGACCAGATACATCCCGTCGAAATTGTCGGTGTATTGAAAGCAGGTTGATGCGACTTCTTGCCAGCAACAGGCAGCCTGAGGTTTCCCGATCCAGCCGGTGAGCCAACTCTAGATATTGATCTCGATAAAGATCCATTTTCAACGCCTCGATAATGCCTAGCTTAATTCCGCTGCCACCATGAACAGCCAGGCCGGCTGGTTTATTTAATACCAGCACATCATCATCCTGATACAAAACATGTTTATCCAGACCCATGAGCGAATTGGGAATTCGTTGTGTGTTTGGCTGCGCAAGTCGGATTGGTGGTATACGGATTCGGTCATCCAGGCTAAGACGAGTTGATGGTTTGCATCGGCCGCTGTTAACACGGACTTCCCCGCTACGTATAATTCTGTATATATGGGTCCTCGGTACCCCTTTTAGTCGACTAACTAGAAAATTATCTAGTCGTTGACCGTCTCCGGAATCCGACACTTCAATATAAGTGACCTGAGTAGTAGGATTTGCGTCTTTCTCTGTTTTTTGCACTGGCTGGACAAGGTTAATTAGAAAACTTGGCGATATTAACAAATAAAAGCAGTAGACCCATTGCGGCAATGAAATCATATTGTTATATTTTGCCATGGGCTGGTCTGGATTCTGAAATCCTGTTTAAAACCACCCGAAGATTCATAGACTTGGCGTACGATGTTTAATTCGACGATGAAGTCTTGAAGAATAGCAATTGTCAGCCCGGCAATTCAGAGAACTCAAATAAGTAATTCTCCCTAAGTGGCTAGTTGCCCCGGGGAATATTTTGAGGGGTATAGACTTCAGAAAAATTGGCCACTTTATCAGGCCTCTGGTAGTCATGATTGTAAACAGCCCCAGAATTGCCCGGCCGGGTTTCGTATTTCTAGCCCTTTTTTTGTAGAGGTACAGTTTATTGGTCGAATTGTCTGGAATTGTCATTTAACTGACAACCACATAGAAATAATTCTTAATTCTTGCAAAGTAAATACTTTAAAAACATCACATAAATATCTGTTTTTACGTAGTTTATATTCAAGTGCCCTGGTTCAGGCTAAAACTCTATAGTTTTAGTCCGTCCATTGCTGGTTGTTTGAAATGACTTGATTCAGAATTCCGGCTTCGACCGGAGTGAATCATAAAATGAAGCGAATGCTTTTTAACGCAACCCATCCTGAAGAGCTTCGGGTTGCCATAGTTGATGGACAAAGATTGCTGGACCTGGATATCGAATCCGCGGTTCGCACACAAAGAAAAGGCAATATATATAAAGGCCGCATAACCCGGGTTGAACCCAGCCTCGAGGCCGCTTTTGTTGAGTATGGCGCACAGCGTCAGGGATTCCTGCCACTAAAGGAAATCTCACGAAATTTGTTTCAGAATTATTCATCCTCCACACCCATGGCTCAAGTCAAAATTGAGAATGTGGTTAGCGAAGGAATGGAATTAGTTGTTCAGGTAGACAAGGACGAACGCGGTACCAAGGGCGCAGCTCTAACTACTTTTATCAGCCTGGCTGGACGTTATCTGGTGTTAATGCCAAATAATCCAAAGGGTGGTGGTATCTCCCGTAGAATTTCAGGTAGCGATCGTACAGAGTTACGCGACGCTCTATCTGGACTTGAAGTCCCGCCAGAACACGCTCTAATTGCCCGTACGGCAGGAATTGGAAGAACCCAGGAAGAGTTAGGTTGGGATCTCGATTTTCTTTTTCAACTGTGGAATGCAATCGAGGCCGCCGCTACTGATCGCCCTGCCCCTTTCCTGATATTCCAGGAAAGTAATCTTATAGTCCGCGCACTGCGCGATTACTTGCGCGGCGACATATCGGAAATAGTAATCGACGAGCCAGGCATCTATGACCGGGCCGCGAAATTTATGGATCAGGTCATGCCAAAT
Organism: Parasphingorhabdus sp.; assembly: GCA_047615875.1. Lineage (GTDB taxonomy): Bacteria > Pseudomonadota > Gammaproteobacteria > Arenicellales > CAJQKF01 > JBLHGU01. Next base: position 14,470 of record JBLHGU010000042.1, on the reverse strand, counting down.
GCCAAAGTGCGTTTGAAAATGTATGACGATACCGTTCCGCTTTTTTCCCGTTTTCAGATCGAACATCAAATAGAAACTGCTTATTCTCGAGAAGTACGCCTGCCATCAGGCGGTGCGTTGGTTATAGACCACACAGAGGCCGTTGTTGCAGTCGATGTTAACTCTGCCAAGGCGACCAAAGGGGCAGATATTGAAGAAACCGCATTACAAACCAATTTAGAGGCAGTGGATGAGGTAGCAAGACAGCTACGCATTAGAGATCTGGGCGGGTTAATTGTCATTGACCTTATTGATATGACCTCAAATCGTAATCAGCGTACGGTTGAAAATCGACTACACGAAGCTTTGAAATCGGATCGTGCTCGGGTTCAAGTTGGTCGAATTTCTCGATTTGGCTTACTGGAAATGTCGCGTCAACGCTTGCGTTCTTCTATAAGTGACTCTAACTATGTTGCCTGCCCGCGTTGCGAAGGTACCGGTAGCATCCGTAGTGTGACATCTTCGGCTTTGAGCCTACTCAGAATCCTGGAAGAAGAAGCACTGAAAGAGAATACTGAGGCTATACATGCCCATTTGCCGATTAAAACTGCAACCTTTTTACTTAACGAGAAACGTCACGAGCTAAATCAGATTGAGGTCCGGCTGGCAACAAGCATTATTGTTATGCCAACTGCTGAGCTTGAGTACCCGCATTTTCAAATTAAGCGTCTTAAGGCTGAGGAAATAGACGAAATAGCTACGGTCCCAAGCCACAAAATTACTTATGTTGAAGACACTGAGTCAAAAATTGACCCAGCCCAGGTTTTCGCACCAGAAGAAGCGGCAACTATTAATCTCGATGACATTCCTGGCAGGGAAAGACCTCCTGTAGCAGAAGTTGCACCAGCCAAAGCAGATGGATTTCTGTCCAAACTCTGGAAAGCTTTAGCAGGAGATTCCTCCTCTGAAGACAAATCAGATGTTACTTCCTCAGACGACAAGCCAGAGCAAAGCAATCAAAACCGACAAGGTCGTGGCGGTCAACGCAAACCTCAGCGTGGTCAGAGGGGACAGGGCAATCAGCGCGGACAGGGCAATCAGAGAAACCAGGGTGATCAGTCAAAGCCAGCACAAGGTCAATCTGGTGAACAGCGCAACCCAAATCAAGATCGTAAACCTTCTGATAAAAAGCCAGTTCACAATCGCAACCGACAAGATGAAGCTGCGTCAGACCAAAATAACGATGACAGAGGCAATCGAGAAGATCGAGGTAATCGAAATACTTCTGAGGAAAATAAACCGCGAAATCAGAGACCCCGCAATAATAATAACCGCGGTAGTAATCGTGGAAACACGGGAAGCGGTGAACGTCGAAGCAATGAGCAACAGCAATCTGGTGGTCCTAGTGGTCCTAGTGGTCGTAGTACAACCAGGACATCCTGGAATCGAGGGTCTAAAGCAGGCGGTAGAAAACCCCGTTCACCAAACGATGTGACAGATCAATCGCCTAAATCTGATGGAAATGACCATCCGGTTAATGACAATCAGGGAAATCAGATTGACCAGGGTCAATCACCCAAGTCTGAGCCGGATGGCAATCGAGTCATTGAGTCAGGAAATAAATAGCGGCAATTGCTAATTTAGCAACGCTTTCGGAACTGTGTAAGAAGCTTATCGTAGCTTCTTACACAGAGTATTTATCTCACCTTAGTTGAAAAACCGCTATGGACTCCACGTGAGCGGTGTGTGGGAACATATCCACAATACCCGTCGCCTGCAGTGTGTATCCATGGACTCGACAGAGTATTTCACTATCTCTTGCCAGCGTCGAAGGATTGCAGGACACATAAACAATCTTTTCCGGCTTAATCAATGGAACAAGATTGCGAACCACTTCAATAGCACCGTTTCGTGGTGGATCTAGGAAGAGTTTATTAAATTTCCCCAGTTTCGCTAATTCAACGATACTGTCCTGGTAAAGATCTCCCACATTAAACGTCATATTTGACAGACCGTTATTTCGAGCATTCATTTCTGCCCGCTTAACCAGATCCTGATTAGATTCCACAGCGACTACTTGCTTTACTCTGCGAGCAATAGGCAGGCTAAAATTGCCCAATCCACAGAAAAGTTCCAGTACAGAATCATCTTCTGTAGGTTGTAGCTGATCGATGGCAGCCTGAATTAGTTTTTGATTTGTTAGGCCATTTATCTGTAAGAAATCAGTAGGTTCAAATTCTATAGAAATTTCCTGTTCAGGCAATCTATAAAATAGCGGAGCAATTTCTTCCACCGACAATCGTTTAACTGTATCGGAACCACCTGACTGCAAATAGATAACAACCTGCTGTTCGGCTTCATATTCCTTCAAATATTTATAGTCACTGGCAACTAGAGGGTCCAGATGGCGAAAAATTATAGCAATAGATTCGTCACCACGAGTCACCTCGATCTGTGGTAAACGTTGAATGAAGGAAAGCTTGCTAACCAATTCATGTAGTGATGGCAATAATCTGGATAATCCCTGATCCATAGCGACACATTGATCTAGCGAAACAATATAGGGCTTTTGCTTCTCTCTAAATCCAATCATTACACCGCCTTTTTTCGGTATATAACTAATTCCAAGTCGAGCCTTGCGACGATATCCGGTTACCGGACCTGTAACTGGCTTGAGGACGAGTTCAGACGTTACGTTGCCAATTCTCTGAAGATTCTCTATTAAAGTTTGTTGTTTGAATTTCAACTGAGCTGTTGGCGAAAGGTGTTGTAAAACACACCCCCCACAGGTTCCAAAATACTTGCATGGTGGCTCTACACGATCTAAAGATGGTTGTAGAATTTTATCGAGAAAACCAATCTCATGTTTTTTTTGGCGCTTCATTCGAGTGAATGAAATCTTTTCGCCTGGCAGTGCACCCTCCACGAAATAAACTTTCCCCTCGACCCGTACCACCCCCCTGCCATCATGAGACAGGCCCTGAACTACTCCTTCAAGCTGCGGCATTATTATTCCAAGAGGCCAAAAAGCTATTTAAATGATCTTTATTTTGAGACTGCAGATGATCTCGAACCACTTCGCATTCAGCGGCATAGGAAGATGCTTCGAGATTGCCTCGATTTAGCTCCCAATTTAGATAAACAAGATAAGTGTTTAAAACATCTGTCTCACAGTAATCTCGGATTTCATTTATTCCTCCGCTACAAAAAGTGGGCCAGACGGATGCGCCACTCATACCGAATTTACCGGGGTAGCCCAATAAAACGGCAATTTCATCGAGAGGCGCATTGGCCCTGGCCTGATAACCGGCTAAGACATCCATCAAATCTATATGACGCCAATGAAATCGATTGAGATAGTTATTCCATTTGTAATCCCGGTCGTTTTCTCCCACATCCCAATACTTATAGGCATTTACTCCGTGTCGCATCGCGCGGTAATGCAAAACAGGAAGATCGAAACCGCCACCATTCCAGCTTATTAAAGTCGGTTGAAACTTTTCCAGGCCGTCAAAAAATCTTTGAATCAACTCTTTTTCAGTAGACTCCTCATTACCTAACGACCAGACACGGAAGTGATCTTTATCTCGTAATACGATAGATATCGCCACAATCTGATGCATATGGTGGGCGAGGAATTCGTTGCCAGTTTTCTGACGCCGCTTGGCAAACATTGCTTTAGCAACATCCTCATCATTTAAACCATTTAGGTCGTAAAGACGTCGCCCAAGTTCCACATCGGGCACGGTCTCGATATCAAACACCATGGATCTCATAAAATTAAACTCCCCTTCAGGCAGACCTGGATTCAATTAGGGCATTTTCTTCCAGTAGATAATCCACCACACGACTGACGTCGCGACTCATATCCTCAAGATCAACCTCAAATGCTTCTGCAAGCAACTGATTGATTTCTCCCAGGTTACGGGCTTCTTCACATAGAGCCCAGATCAAAGCACCGGTATCATTTAATTTAACTTTGTACTTTTTCTCCTGCTTATCTCTTAACACATAACAACAGGGCGTTTTGTGCACTTCCATGTCAGGGTTTTGCACCGCAACCAGTTCATTTGGTAGTAGAGGATGGAGGGATTGTAAAAACTCTTTGCTAGATTCTGTCACGATAGCATTCTTTAAATTTTGTGGAATGAGTGATTGTTCGATTGTATCAGTGTTAATGGGGCCAACCAACTGGCTCCAAAGGTTCCAGGTGTTCAATGATTAATTGCGGCTGAATTCTTCCGGCGTACTCATTTACGTCCATTCGATATGCAACATGTACCCGATCCAGGCTTGGGCATGGGGCTCCTCTGGATTCCAGATATCGAAAGAAAATTGCGTCAATAGAACCGTGGGAAGAATCCTCTTTTCTAAGTTTGAGTTTCAGATGAATATCACCCACAAGTCTTTGACCAAGAACCTTAAATGTATCGTCAAACAGGGGTTCTGCGAAACCCTGCCCCCATGGAGCGGCAGTTTTAATATCACGGATTAGTTTAAGATCATCAAGATCGGCAGTCATTGATCCGTCAGTTAGGACAACATTAGCAGATGTTATTAGATCGCTTCGGCTTATTAACGATTCGTCAAATAATTGTTTGAATTTCGAAAAGTTTTTTGCATCTATGCTTAGTCCAGCCGCCATCGCGTGCCCACCAAATTTTTGAATCAAGTCCGGTTGCTGACCATCAATTTCACATAGCAGGTCTCGAATATGCAAACCGGGAATTGACCGGGCGGACCCTTTCAATTCCTGCCCTTCTCCCGGTGCGAAAACAATCACCGGACAATTTATTCTTTCCTTTAATCTGGATGCAACTAACCCAACAATACCCTGGTGCCAGGAGTTGTCGTATATACAGAGCCCCAGAACATCGCCCTTTGGCAATAGCTGACGAACCTGCTGCATCGCCTCTTCCTGCATCTCAGTTTCTATCTCTTTACGTTGCCGATTAATATCGTCGAGCTGATTTGCGAGTTTGCCTGCCGTATCAGCGTCATCGGCCAGAAGACACTCGATTCCTGTGGACATATCTTCAAGACGACCCGCTGCATTGAGCCGTGGCGCCAACTGAAAACCCAAATCAGATGCATATAACTGGCCTGGCGTTCGGCCACTAACTTTTGCTAGCTGAGTAATTCCCGGTCTGCAACGCCCACGATTTATTCGTTTTAGGCCTTGAGCAACCAGTATTCGGTTGTTGCGGTCAAGAGGAACTAAATCGGCATACGTGCCTAGTGCCACCAGATCAAGATACTTGGCCAGGTTTGGTGGCTCAGCATTCTTAAACCAGTCACTTTTCTGTAAGGATTTCCTTACGACAGACAAGAGATAAAAAATCACCCCGACACCTGCCAGATACTTACTAGGGAATTCATCATCGAGCAGATTGGGATTAACAATGGCATCTGCATTGGGCAAATTTTCACCTGGCAGATGATGATCAGTAATTACGACCTGAATTCCTAGTTCTACGCAGCGATCGACTCCCCCATGGCTAGCTACGCCGTTATCCACTGTAATAATTAAATCAGGATTTAGCCTGGCAGCCACATCAACAATAGCCGGGGAAAGACCATAACCATACTCAAATCGATTTGGAACAACGTAGTCAATATTGCTGCAACCCATATCACGTAATGACAAAATACAAAGAGCCGTACTGGTTGCACCATCCGCATCATAATCTCCAACAACTATGATCTTGCTACCTTGGCGAATGTTTGCTGCAACAATATTTGCGGCAACCTCGATATTAGAAAGTTTGTCTGGGGTAAGTAAATACCGATTAGCAAGATCCAGATCCTCAGAGTCACTCACACCACGGTTTGCAAATACTCGAGATAAAATTTCGTTTCGACCTAACGCGTTGTGATCGTTAACATCAGATTCCCGGCGTACTATGCTCTTCTTTATGCGCATTTTAGAGACCTATAAGTAACTTATTGTTATCCAAGCGTTACCCGAATATTTACTTTCTGGTCTTTAGTCTTATTCACTGTCGCTGCAGAAATTTGAATCTTTTTTTGTTTCAATATTTCAATCCAGCGTAACCAATGGTCAAAATATATATCATCGAACCAAACCCGGACCTGATTGTTTTCAGCTGGTTGCATACGACTGATACTCGCCCTTAGGCCACTTTGAGTAGCCGTTTTTTCGACAATAGTTAGCAATGGCATTTGTTCCGCAACCTGATTGGCTGAACGTTTATTCAGTGTAGCTTTGTGGATTTCTATTTGTTGCCGCATCCATGCCAGATCAGCACCCTGTGAGGGGACTTGTGCGCGCAACATATTGAGACGCTGATACCTTGGTTCAAGAAAGAAAAGGTAAACCACAATGCCAACGGTGATAAATAATCCCCAACTGATGATGCGTCGTTCACGGGGATTTAGTCCTGACCAGAAACTATTCATGACTCGTTTAGCCCATGGTTTAAGATCATAGCTTTCATGCGCCTTTTCGGTTAACTTTAAAGCGACCAGTTACTCTTGTGCCTAGTGAGCCAGAAGATACTAATTGAACCTTCACGCCCGGATAAGCTTCCAGTCTTTTTTGCAGCGTATCAAGCCCAGCAAAATTATTTACCGAGCACAACACCATCAAACTTTTCTCGCGGTAGGAAATCTCCTCGACAATCGAGCGAGTCGCTACTACAGCCTGGGTGACAGCAAACAGGATGTTTTGAAATTCCGCCTCGGTGTTACCCTGCTGACTAATTTCGACTATTTTCTGGCGGAACTGACTACGCGCATTAACCACACGCTTTTCTTCTGGAAAGGTACTGGAAAATAGCGCATGGGTTTCCTTCTGGAGTCGCCTGCTTTCCTGTTCCAGCTGAAAATACTCATAATGATCAACTGCAATCTTTCCAGATAGAGCAAGACCCAGCAGGACGGTCGCAGCAACATAAACAGGCGATGTGGATTGTCGAGTCTGTTGTTCGGTAGTGCCTTCTAAAAGATCAGAAAATCGATGATTTCTCGGAAAATGGCCGATCCAATCTGATGGTTGTTGTCCCAGGTTCCACTCCTTGACCTGGCCGCTCCCGCTTACCACTAAACGCTGTGCAAGAAGAACATCATTTACGGCAGCGGCAATATTGCCTTCGGTTAGCCCTTGCCACCACATTTCCAGGGTATCTGATTCCATAGTGGCGCCAGTATTATCGTCTCTGTGAACTGATATTTTTCCGTTATTATGACTGGCAATAGTTAAAGATGTGCGGGGATGTATTGGTAAAAGCTGATAATCTGCCACCATGGAATGTATGCGTAACCCAGCATCCTTGAATACTTGCTTCCATGCCCGCACCCTGGGTTTAGACAATGCGGCAACAGTGGCTGGCTGAGTTGGTTTCCAGTTCAAAACGATAAAATAAAATTCATCGACGTCTTCAGTCAATTGATCTTCTAATGCAAAAGGAATAGCCTGAATCAGTTTTGCACGGCTCCTTGTGGGAATAGTGACTCGGGTCGTGAGGACTTCTTCACCAGGCAGTACGACTACTATCTGATCGGATTTTCTGGCGGGCACTTCTGTTAGCACAGCGGCTTCACCGAGTTTCTTTACTTTCCCCCCATTGGATAATTGAAACCAGTGATATGGAGCGTCTGCGGTTATATACAGTTTCAAAGGTAGCTCCTTCCGCGCCTTATAACTTCCACTGAGCCTTGTTGGGAATTTCGTTTTATCATGGAATTCATCGCGAATCGAAGACGACCAACCCGAGTTTGGCTGGCGATCTGAAAATAATCACTTTGCAGAGTTGATAACGGTTCCGCAGTAACATTAGCCTCACCAGCCAATTCCGGTCGCTGAAGAAAAGTTTGTATAGATTCAAAGCCAGTTTCTCCTCGTCCTGTGGCTAAAGACTCGGCGTCTGCAGATGTCATTTCAGCGCCCAAAATTTGTAACAACAGCGGCGGACATGTATTAACATTTATACGTGTTACTTTATTATCCGGAATTACGGTAACGTAAGGCAAAAGTCTGTTCAGTTGTTGCGGACCAAGTCCCTGAATATATACTAATTCTCCGACATCGATCATAGGGCGATTAGCCGTTCTGTAAGGCGGGTCCAGCAGCTGGTATTCCAAATCCTCAGCACCATCTGCATGAGTTCGATTCTGATCCGCATCAATCCAGTCTACAACCGCTTCGGCAATGCCTTCGTTTAGTTCAAGAAGTCGAAGCAAGCGCTTAAAAGCAGGATACCATACCTCATCTCGAGTGGTCAGATTATTCAAATTAAATCGACCCTGATGATCATGTATTACAGTTCGTAAGTCAGCGTTATCAATCTTGACCGATGATCCGAGTTTGTTCCAGTCCTCGTTTAGGTGATCCGTTTTTGAATCCGCGGCATCCCGTTGTAAAACTCTTCTCGCCCATTGTTCACTACCCATACTCAACTGTGCAGCTTGTTCAACCATTCGTTGATTCTCAACTCTGCGAATAGCCAGATGATCTGCCTCCACCATGTAAACTGCGAGCACAGTTAACAAGGTAAGAATAAACATAACTGATAGTAGCGCCACTCCATGCTGGCGATTACACCGGTTATTTTTGGCTATATTGCTTGTGTCACTTGCCACTTTAGCCGCCTACCTCTAGCAATCTTCGATAAGTGCGTTCATTAGTAAGTGTTACGATGAGTTCAACTCCAACAGGTAGGCCATTCTCAACTTCCCACACGCTGGTGTACTCAACCCCTGGCTCAGTTTCCCGTGGTTTCAAATAGTTCACTTCAACCGACGCAACATCTGATAACAGTTTACGTTCACGAGGAACACTATCAAAATCGCGATCTAATATAAGCCACAAATTTCTGACCAAAACCTGATCTTTTATAGACCACGACACTCTATACAAACGTTGTAACAATTGATTAGATGGATGAGGCGCCGATGCTGTAAATTCCAACAAATCACCTTCAACTGTCACACCATCACTATAAGGTTGCAGTGCTGGGATAGTTTCACCTAACTCGTCGCGTACAGGCCTTGAAACCATAAATCGAATATCTCGATCAAAAGCCAAGAATGTTTGTTGTAGATTTTTCAACTCAGCATTTTTAACCGCCAATGTTTCCCTTGCTCGAATAAATTGGTCCAAGGTAACAAAGGAAATCATGCCAATAATGGAAAAAATTGCTATAGCAATAACCATCTCCAACAGTGTAAAACCACTATTGCGTCCGGCCAATGAACCGTCTGCGGACTTAATTGCTGCCATCAACAGATTTCCTCGGTGGGTCAAGTCTGGCGAGGTAGCCTTTTACAGTAGATAGTAAGCGTTGCTCAAACAGTACCTGAAGTTCGACCTTGACGATGTCGGCATCCGCAGTAGCTTCAATGGTCCGTTTTATTACCCACTTACGACCAGCCATAGTAGCTTGCTGGGTAGAACTGCCTGCTGCCGGCCAGATTTGAGATAAGCGAAGTTCTGCCATAGCGTTGCTCGCAACCCATAAAGCAACCGTGCGCCCTTCAGTAGCTGCAGATACATCAACACTAGTAGATACCGTATGGGCCACAGCCAATAGCCCAGTTGATGCGATGGCAAGTGCCGCAAGCACTTCCAGTAAGGTAAAGCCTTTATTGCGTCTCCGGCGCGAGGTGTCGCATGGAAAAGGAATTGGCGTTTCCATCAGGAATCAATCAAGTCCTGTTCCGAGTCATTGGGTTGTCTTATCTGTACTTCGTTAAATTCATTCAAAAATATGAATACAGCTAAACTACCAATTGATACTTTTAAGTTAAACGGAAAAATTTCGCCTACCGGATCTACGACAATTTTCGCAAGTTGTGGCCTTTTTTTCTCTTCGTCCTCTTCTGAATTCTCATTAGCTTGAGGAGCAATTTGTAAGGCTGCTCCACTAACTAGTCGACCTTTAACTGGTTTTCGCCAGTGGCGAGTGCGTAACAAATCATCGTTCTCAATTAGCTGCCACTCTCCCGCTTGTAGCTGAAGGAAACTGTAAGTTTGCTCTACATCATTAAACTCGATAGCCATAGTTTGGCCAGTTAATACGCTCTCCTCCTCCATGTGTCTTATAAGTGCCGCGACCCGTTCGGCCTCGTCTGAGAGCAAATCTTCCTGATCGGGCTCAATATTTAAATTTACGAAGGTCACAGTGATTGCAATCAATGCAACCACAAGCATCATTTCAAGCAGCGTGAAGCCAGCTTGCCTACACTGTAATAAAACAACTAAATTGTCGTCTCTACTCATCCAGATTCCAGTTACCTATATCAGCATTAGTACTTTCCCCGCCTGTTTGGCCATCGGCACCGTAAGACCATAAATCAAACTCCATTTTATCTCCGGGAAATAGAAACTGATAACTGTTACCCCACGGGTCCGAGGGCAATCGGTCTATATAACCTTTACCGTCCTTAGCGCCACTAACCAACACATCAAGGCCATCGGAAGTGGTGGGGTACTTGAAGTTGTCCAGCTTATATAATTTTAACGCGCTGGTTAGGGCGCGAATATCACTTTTCGACTTAGCAATAAAGGCTTCTTCCTGTCGGCCTAGAACCCGAGGTAAAATTAATGTGGCCATTAGACCAATAATTACCACCACCACCATAATTTCGATGAGGGTAAAACCCTTAGATTTTTTGGAGTTGTTCAATCTTACTACCTGACTAGTTGGTTTAAATCAAATATGGGCAACAGTATTGCCAATACAATGGTTAGCACTACACCGCCCATAAATAAAATCATGAGCGGCTCAAACAGTCCGACAAGCACGCTCAAACGTGCCTCAATTTCTCGCTCGAGAGCCGTGGCAGATTTCTCCAGCATGTCATCAAGTTTGCCGCTTTGCTCACCGCTGGCAACCATCTGAGTGAACAAAGGTGGAAATAGCTTACTCCTGCCAATAGCTCGGCTAAGTGTAACGCCCTCCTGAACTTCAACTGCTGCTTGAACTACTGCGCTGCGCATAACCAGGTTGGACACGACTTCTGAGCTGGATTGCATTGCATCAAGTAATGGTACACCGCTACCCACCATTATCGACAGGGTACGAGCCATTCGAGAGGTGTTGAGTCCTCTAACAAGGCGCCTCGATATTGTTGACTGTATAAATCTGCCATGTAACCACACTTTTGGACCTGGCTGCCGAAACAAAGTACTGAAGAAAATCACTGCCGCAAGAATAACCGCTGCAATAATGCCGCCATTAATACGGATAAAATCGCTTAGCGAAATTAACAACTCAGTCAAAAGTGGTAATTCTTGCCCAGTATCTTCAAAGACTCGCACAACTTGTGGTACCACGTAAGTGAGCAATCCCACAACAATGAGTATTGCGACCACGGTTAATATGATCGGATACACCAGCGCAACACCCAGACGTTGCTTAAGACCTTGCCTGGCTTCAGTAAATTCAGCCAATCGGTCCAACACTTCTGCTAGCTTACCAGTTTGTTCGCCTGCAGCGACAGATGCTGTATAAATTTCCGGGAAAGCCCGTGGAAACTGCCGCATACAGTCTGCAAGTGTTCTACCCTCGAGAAGTGACGAGCGAATACTACTTAACAATGACTTGATTTGATGGGTTTCCGATTGATCAATTAAGGCTCCCAGGGAATCTTCTACCGTCATACCTGATCCCAACAGCGTAGCAAACTGGCGAGTCATAACCGCCAATTGCATGGCATTAATTTTTCTGACGGAAACTTTCTGTTTGTTTATACCTGAGACTTCCGTAACTGGCTTTATATCCAGTGGGGTCAGATTCTGTTCACGTAATTGATTTCGAATTTGCCGTGCAGTATCACCACTAGCAACGCCCTTTTTCTGACGGCCTCGTTCATCCAGCGCCCTATATTCATATGCTCCCATAAGTTATACGGTTGCCTCTTTCGCGCCTAACTAGGCGGCTTCCTGAGTAACACGCAGAACTTCATCAATACTGGTGATGCCTTGCAACACCTTGCGTAAACCATCCTGCATCAATCCTTCAGACTTCTGTCTCGCATGTGCTATCATTTCAGGTTCCCCGGCACGATCATGTATTAACTTTCGCAAGCTATCATCCACCTGTACTAATTCGTAAATGCCAATTCTTCCTCTATAGCCAGAAAAGTCACATCCTTCACAGCCCTGGCTACGATAGATGGCGCTGCTTTCTCCGTTTGACAGATTCAAGATTTTGCGCTCGCTCTCATCAGGCTGGTCTGCCCGTTTACATTTCACGCAAAGTTTTCGAACCAGTCGTTGTGCCACAACGGCGAGCAGACTTGATGAAATAAGAAATGGCTCTACACCCATATCGACGAGTCTTGTTATAGCACCGATAGCTGAGTTGGTATGTAAAGTAGAAAGTACCAGATGACCAGTCAAACTTGCCTGCACAGCTATTTCTGCAGTTTCTACATCGCGTATTTCACCCACCAAAATAACATCTGGATCCTGCCTAAGTATCGAACGTAGCCCTGCTGCAAATGTTAATCCTATATCCGCATGGACCTGAGTTTGACCTACCCCATCAAGATCAAACTCGATTGGGTCTTCAACAGTAAGAATATTTAACCCACCACGATCAAGCCGACTAAGACCAGCATATAAGGTGGTGGTTTTACCAGAACCAGTAGGGCCTGTGACGAGAATAATGCCATGGGGATCGCGAATCATCCTGTCGAAACGGGACTGCATAGTTGACTCCATGCCTAGCGTATCCAGATTCAATCTAGACCCTTGTTTGTCTAGAATCCTCAATACTATTCGTTCGCCATGCTGGGTAGGCAAACTGGATACCCGAACATCAATAGCACGGTCACCTACCCGCAGTGAAATACGACCGTCCTGGGGTAAGCGTTTTTCATCTATTTTCAGTTTCGCCATCACCTTTAAACGTGACACCAGGGCACTGTGAAGAGCACGTTGTGGTTCCACAATATCTTTCAAAACACCATCGACCCGAAAACGCACTACGGAACGACTTTCAAATGCTTCAAGATGAATATCCGATGCGTCTTCACGGATAGCCTGAGTTAATAGTGCATTGATCAGACGTACAACAGGTGCCTCATCAGATGCTGCCAACAGATCAGTGGCTTCAGGTACGTCATGTGCCAACAAATCGAGGTCAATATCGCCATCCATATCATCAACCATTTGACTGGCTTCAGACTGACTACGGTCGTAGGCTTGTCGAAGAAGGCTATCAAATTCGCTTCCCTGCAGTCGCTTGAATGCCAGGGGCATGGCGATTCTGCGTCGTAATTCTGTAAGAACCGCGAAAGGAGGTGTATCTGAACAAATAACCAACGCCTTATTGTTGGTCTCGTAAGCGGCCAGCACGCGATGATTTTTAGCGTAGGCGTAGGGTAGCCTGGAAACCAGTGTTGGATCCACCTTGGCTAATATGGTCCGCGTATCTTCCCCCACATTTTGCAGGACGACACTCATTTATCTTTTTCTTCCAGATCCGGCAAAACCGGAATATCAGTAGACTTAATCATCCTACGGGTATCCGGCAAACTAGTTTTCTGCTCCGCTTGAATACCTGAATAACGCTGACGAGTATGTTCGTACAAATCCGCTGGCGTGCGAATAATCTTCGGTCGCAAAAAAACCATCAAATTACGTTTAACTGCGCGTTTGGATTTCTTACGGAACAAAGCGCCAATGACAGGAATTTTTCCCAGCACAGGCACCCATTCAAAAGTATCACTAATATCGTCGGTAATAAGTCCACCAAGCACAATGATTTGGCCATCATCGACTAGCACCGTCGCACTAATCGATCTGGTATCGGTTATTAAGTCTGCTGCACCAGCCACGGTTGTCGGGCTTACGCTGGAAATTTCCTGTTCAATTTCGAGCCTAATTGCCCCACCCTCATTAATTTGTGGCGTGATTTTCAGGGTAAGACCAACGTTTTTACGCTCTATAGTTTGAAATGGATTTACAACACCACTTCCAGTTTGGCTATCCGATTCAGAACTTGAACTGCTGGCATCTGATACAAATTGACCAGTGATAAAGGGCACTTCCTGGCCTACCACAATTTCAGCGCTTTCGTTATCCAGTGTTAGTAGATTAGGAGTAGAAAGAATGTTAGCGTTGTTGTCGTTTCTAAGCAATTTTAATACAACATTTAAATCCGGCACAATATTTCCCGCCAGATCCGTTACAAATTTATTTAGAATTCCCAGGCTAAGTCCGCCATCTGCACCATCACTAAAATTCGTATTGCTGGCCACTTGACCACCAGAACCTTTGAAGTTTACTCCCTGCCATTCAACACCAATTTCAGATGCTTTGGAATTTGACACTTCAGCGATAATTGTCTCAACAAAAACCTGAGAGCGCCTAAGATCGAGTTTCTCTACAACCTGCTTTAATTCTTCGTATTCCTCTGGGCTGGCTCTAATTACCAACGCATTCGTATCCTCATCAGCCTGTACAGAAACCTTAGTTTTCGGTTTGCTCCCGTCCTCACCAGACTCCTGAGACTGGCTTGAA
>JBLHGU010000041.1:0-30005 GCA_047615875.1 Parasphingorhabdus sp. | reverse complement strand
CAATGTCGGCAATATCTATTTCACCTAATTGCAGTTGGGCTCGGGTGGTGGTGCGCATTAAATTTGACCGAAGTTTTGCTGAATTCAGGACTCTAGCGTCGTATTATCTCATTGACTGACCGAATCCGGTAAAACTTCGTCTATCGATTCCTTCGCTTTCTGTCAGGTTTTCATAAGCTTACTTATTTTCGTTCAGGCACTAATTATATGGAAGAGAGGAAATATGTGGGGTTAGTGATTCAGAGTTACTTGTGACTTATTCTGAAACGTGAATAATAATCTTGCCTTGTGCACGACCCGTTTCACTGCGCTCATGTGCTTGTGCTACTTGTGCTACTTGTGCCAATTCGAATTCACTGTCGATGTTAACTTTTAGCTGGCCTGCATTGGCAAACTCAGCCAGTTTCTCCAACTGTTCACGGTTCGGCTGTACAAAACAGAAGAATCCAGAGACACGCAAGATGATCGCTTCCTCGCCAACGCGTATCACCCAGGAGAAACGTCCTGCGCTATGGAAATTTCAACAACTTGATACAGTTCGCCGACGTATTATCCTACGGGCTGGCAGGTTAATCCGGCCACAGGGTAAAATGACGCTATCAATGAGTGCAAACAAGGCACAGCAGAACGAGTTGTTGCATTACCTGAGGGCGGTGAAACAGTCTACCTAAATGGATATCCAGTTAATTTATGCAACACTGGGGTTTAGTTTTCGTCTTTCAGTAATATGAAATGTTCCACCAGGCGGATCATCAGTTCTTTTTGTTCCGGTTTGCTTTCGGCCACTAGCAGCGCCAGAGCCACCAGGGTGTTGTCGTTGATGAGTCGCTCGACAGGCTTAGCCAGTAGATTCTGGTTAATACGCAGGTACCACAGAAACAGGAAGGAGCCGGTGCGTTTGTTGCCGTCGGCCAGTGGGTGATTTTTAATTACAAAATACAGTAAATGAGCCGCCCGGCTGGCGACATTGGGGTAAAACAGTTCGTCGCCAAACCCCTGCTCGATGGTGGCGATGGCCGATGCCAAACCATCACCGCGCAGTTGGCCGAACAACTCGGTCGCCTCACCCTTTTGCATCAATGCCCGTTTTAATTGGCTGATAGCATTCAATGCGTCGTCCTGTTGCAGAGACTGCATACCATTCTGTTTGGTGGAGTACCCGGGCAATTGTTGCTCATCATAGCCTTGCAGCAGGCTCCAACTGCGGGCGTAGTCCTGGATTACTCCTATAACGGCCTGTCCCTGTTCGTCGATCAATTGCTGGTTTTTCAAAGTTTGAGATAACAGGCTCATGACGTGGCCGAATTCAATATCCCGTTCCTTGAGGCGGCGTTGGTTAAGCGTATAGCCTTGCACCAGATGCTGTTTCAGTGTGTGGGTCGCCCATTGTCGAAATTGCACGCCACGCTGGGACTTAACGCGGTAGCCGATGGAAATGACGACATCCAGGTTGAAATGCTGGGTTTCGTAGGTTTTACCGTCCTCGGCAGTATGTGCAAATTTTGCACATACTGAATCTCGATTGAGCTCCCCGTCTTTGAATACGTTGCCGATATGCTTGGTAATCACCGAGCGTTCCCGGCCAAACAGTTCTGCCATCTGAAATTGAGATAGCCATACGGTGTCTCTGTCCAGAGAAACTTCCAGACTGATTTGGCCATCATCGGTGGTGTAAAGTTGAATCAAAGAATTTACCATTATTGCTTCCTTGTGGTCATGCTGCCAGTCTTTCCGTAAGTTGAAGTATTTCGTTGATTTCAGATGGGTTGAATACGCCTCGAATACCTTGCGGATGAATGACGGTAAATGGCGCGTTGATGTGGTCGCGTTTTTCCACCCTTTCGCGTTCGGTGATAAAGCCTTTGAGCAGGTTCAGAAATTCCAATTGCCGGCTGGTCAAATTGTTGTGTTGCTGAATGAATTGTTCGAAGGCATCGCTGACAGTATCCGGAAAACTTTTCAGAATCTCGATGTCAAGAATGTGACGGATGAATTGAATAAAGTGGGCCTTACGGTTTTTATACACCTGGTGCAACAGATTCTCGGTGATGTGCGGGTGTTCCGCATGCAACATTTCCGCAAGTTCTGCGGCCTCGATCCCGGAGACAGCGAGACCGTTCTGGATTTTCTGCAAAATAGGATTGTGTGCAGTTAACTCGACAATCATGGTCTCGACCATTTCCCGGTAACGGCTGATACTGACGGATTCGTGCTGTGGACCAAACTCGACTTTCTCTTTCCGATGAAGCTCATCTATAAGATCGAGATGAACTTGGTCGGAGTTGGTTTGTTGCTCACGAAATTGCATCAACGGGCCAAGACGAGAGTTGAGTTCGTCAAGCACATCTTCCAACGACAATGCTACATTGTGTGACCAATAATGGGCGGTTTGGGCAGCACGAATCAGGTCATTTTCAGCGTTTACAAAATTGATCGATAACGGCAGATCACTGATCTGTTCGACAATGCCATCCTTCAAAGTTTCGGCTTTACTTTGTTCTCCGTTCAGTACAGCAACGGAATACTCGAGCAAATCCCGTTCAAAGCGCATGGCTTTAAAATCGGCCTCGGAAACGGTGCGGAAAAGCGGTTTGATTTCACTACGGAGGAATTCCAGCCGCTGGTGATTCAGGCTGATCCAGAAGTTTTCATCATCTAGCCGGGCAAGTGCTGAGGCCGCCTCCTTAATGATGACGGAGCTTGATGGTAACTCGCTTATCTGCTGGCGTAGTTTAGCGATTTCGCGATGTGCTAATTCGGTATTCTCAAGGTCTACGGCTTTTTCTATTTTATCCAGTCGCAAACTAACCAGCCGAACCGCCAATTCCCGTAGTGCGATCCGATCTACCAGAAATAGCGTTTTTTCCGCATGCCTTGCACGTATCAAAACATCTGCTAAGGCGATACAGGTGCGGGTCTTTCCGGTGCCGGTGGCCATGACCAGCAGGAAATCGCGTTTCTTTTGCTCGATGCCTTCCAGAACCGACCGAATGGCTCGGATTTGATAGTCACGGCTGGCAGTATCGGTATTGATCAGCTCCTGGGTCAGTGGTTTGCGATTACGTCGTATGTACTGAAAACGCTCGAGGTCTTCACGTGACGGGAATCCAATGACTTTACGTGGTGGATAATTGTCCAGATCCCAAAAATAGATGTCGTGTCCGTTGGTATAGAAGCAGAACGGTAGTTCTCCGCCCAGCTGTTTCAAAATGTTGTAGCAATACTGTTTGGCCTGTTCGCGACCAAGGGCAGCGTCTTTGCTGGTTTTTTTCGCTTCAATAACCGCTAGGGGCTTGCCGTCTTTTCCGAGAAGAACATAGTCACTGAACTGGTGCCCTTCATATGGCGTTCGCGGCTCGGAAACACCTTCCGGGAGCGGTGTAAAAATATCGAATTCTTCGATGACCTGAGTAGGGTCCTTGACCTCCCATCCGGACACCGCTAGGCATTTATCAATTAACTCAGTCCTGGTTTGAGCTTCAGTTTTTGTCATGCGCGATGTTTCACTAGGTATTCCGTGATTGATAAATTTTCGCTTCATCGGTCAATGTAAGCTTTTTGCATGGGGAAATACAAGGTAGAAACAGATGTGACACGGTAGAGCATTAGCGGTTCATGCCGAGTTCATGGGCTTGTTCAGTTAACTCATTTTATTTTTGCCTGATATCCAAAGTTCCGAATTAACGTGAAATTTTAAAAGCGACAAAGGAGGCTACTAAAATTGATAGCCTTTCCTTAACAGTTTGCCATCCACACCAACATCCGAGGAGAAATCCTGAAAAGCTGGCACAATAATCATAGGTTAATGAATCCAGTAAAAACAGTTTGCTTAGGCGCAACACCCGCTGTAGTGAATTTGATCAGCTACGTTTATCTTGAATTTCATGGGCCTTTTTGACGAGCTCGCTTGTCGTGTCATAACAGGGAGCACAAAAATTGCTAAATTGTTTCAGCATGGCCAACTCTGGCCAAACCCCACTTCTTTTAGTTAGCTGCCCCACGCCTAGTTGATAGTTTGCCAGCACTTGTATGTACGTGCGTCGTTGCTGCTGTGAGATTACCAATGGCGGTAATCCTGCCTTTAGAAGGGGAATATTGGCCAACAGCCTGGCTATCCGGCCATTGCCATCCCAGAAGGGGTGTATATGGGCAATTCCCATATGAATTTTTGCATAGTGGTAAGGGGCGTTCCGCAAATTAGTATTTTCTGGCGCTACCTCGTTTATTTCATTTATAAGCTCTGCCATTAGTGCCGGTACGAACACGGGCATGGCGTATTCGATAAAAACCTGGTTGCCTCGTGGGTCAATAGCGTAAGTACCATTGGGTTCGGCCTTCCAGTCGCCGTTGGGCTTATAGATATCAAATACGGGTTCTGACTGGACGGCCTTATGCAGGTCGAATAGTATCTTCTCTGTTAGTGGTTGATGCAGGCACTGATACAGTAAATCAATGGCTTTTGCGTGACCGATGACCTCCTGGTGTTCCCTAATGGGTTTTCCGGAAACAGTTAAACCTTGTTCGAGGATAAAATGCGTATCGCCCAGTGATAGAGTATTACCCTCAAGGGCTGTCGAAGTGTGGGTCCATAGGTCTCTTATTTGGGTCAGCAGGTTGGCTTTGAGATCCGCATCCAGGTGCCTTAGAAAAGCAAGCAGAAGTGCGTTGTCTGTTTTAGGTGTACTAATCTGATGGGCAAATTGGTAACGGGTGGCCCTGGCTGAGCCACTCCGTAATACCTGCTTCTTTGCGATCCAACCTGCCAGCCATCGTCGCAGTGTTCGCAGCGGGATTTCATCGCTTAGATGTTGTGAGAGTGCCGATATAGAGAGAGGCTTTGACGCGTATTTCAGTAATTCCAGCGCCATCTGCTGGTCGTTTCGTTTCGTCATGATGGTGTGATTAGCAAGTATTCGGCCATAATATATCATTATTGGCCGAATAATGTCTTTATCTGGCCAGTTATCTAATAGCTCCCTGGCTGTGACCGGCGATCATGTAGGAATGTCTGAATGGGGTAATTCACCTTAGTTATCTAATGAACAACCACCAGCAAATTCTCATTGAAATTCGGGATGGCATCAACTCGGCATATGCGTATATCTTCAAGTTAGCAGTTTCCCTCGGAATTACGCTGAAAAGCCGATGCTTGCGTCACACACTTCAAGGTCAATTCGTCGTCATCCAGCGCATGTGCTAGCAACAAAGCCAGTTGGGCAAGAAATAACTCTGAATTTTCGGCTCCCACTTGATCAATTTCCTCGGCGATAGCGTTGTACACAATTTCAATATCTCCGCTGATCATTGCTGAGTCCCTATGTTGAAGGTTATTTCGTTGTAGGCATTGAGCACGGAGGAGGCTTCAGTATATTGACAGCGGGCAGCGATATGCATATCCGGTCGAATTAGGTAGATGGTTTCAGCGTTTGCATCATAAGTTTTGGCCAAATGTGAGCTGTCGGGTAGACAGACAACACTCAGTCTTCCGTCGTCTGGTGCCGCAGCCCTAATTTTCTGTGCTAGTTCCTGGTTAAAACACAGGGCGGTGAAACCGGTTCCTAACTGATTAGACAGAAAACCATCACCAATGGCTATATCCTGCAAAATGGCGCCTACCACCGGGCCGTGGTCAAAGCTGTCTTCGTCCGCTTTAACAGCGGGACTGTCGCTGTAGGTGTAGGCAGTCATTTGACGTGGGTTAGCCAGTGCACCTGCAAACGAGTGTTCAAGCGCAAGTGCCAGTGCGGCATCCCGCATGAGTCGCCAGCCGTGAGTGCCTGGGGTCATGAACCGTGCACTTTTGGAGGCATTAGCAAACACATCTAGCGTTGCTCCGTGGCGTTCGGGTGAGTAACTATTCAGTAGTTCTTCACCTGCCTGGTTATTTAAAACCCAACCTAGTTTCCAGCCAATATTGGCGGCATCAGCCAGCCCGTTGTTCAGTCCCCTAACCCCAAAAATCGGTACAATATGCGCGCTATCACCAACAAAGAACACCCGTCCATCCCGATAATCGTCAAGAGCCAGGGTGTTTGCTGAGTAAACGCTCCACCATTCCAGCTGCCATGTGCCGGTATAGTCAATGTCGTCGAGCACTGCCTGTACATTTGTGCGAACGATGGCTTCCTCAATTGCTTCTTCTGTGGACTCATCCTCTTTCAGTTGGTAGTCGATGCGCCAGATATTGTCGGGCTGACGATGGATTAGCACTGTACCGCCGGGGCGGCAGTTAGGATCAAACAACGCCCTGCGGATCGTTGGGTAGTCATGATTCATCTGGATATCAGCAATGACATAGCGCCCTTCAAAATTCTCACCTTTCAAACGCAGGCCACGTTGATGGCGTATTTTGCTGCGCGCCCCGTCGCAGGCAAGCACCCACTCAGCATCAATCTGATATTCGCCTGCGGGGTCAGTCACTGTCAGGCGCACACCATCATCGAAATCTTCAGTGTCTTCAACCGTGCTTTGCCAGCGGGTCTCGATCAGGTCATTGGCTGCAACGGCCTGCCAAAGAAATTGCTCGATGTATTGTTGTTGCAGATTGTACATCGGGCGGAACTTCTCATCTGAACTGTCAGGCATTTTAAATTCCAGAATCTGTTGGCCACGATAAAATGATCGGCCCATTGTCCAGCCCAGTGACTTTTCCAGAAACGGTTTGATAACACCCAAGTATTCGAAGATATAGTAGCTGGGCCGCGCAATGCAGATAGCCCGGCTGCCATCGTTGAAAGTTGATTTGTTATCAAATAGGACACAGGCAATATTTTCCTTCGCCAGCGCCAGTGCAGCAGTCATGCCGACAGGCCCGGCTCCGATAATCGCTACCCTTATGCTTTCGCGCTCTTTGCCTGTGCTTCTCTGCGGCGCTTCAAAATAAGGGTAATCAAAGTACAGAGAATCAGTTTCGTTACGTCCGCAAGCTCTCATAGATAAGTTCTCTCTTAGTTTGATCAGGCAGGATCAGCCAGGCTTGATTATATGCGCGGTGCCACGAAATTCAGCGACCAGTTTCCCTCGACGATCAGATACCTGTACGTCAAAGATATCGGAGCGCCCTGACGTGGAACTGCGCTAGCTCGGATAGTGACGAACTAAATACTATTAGTAGTTTTACGGTTAAGATCAACATTCGACTTGTCGTGATTGTGTTGATTACTCTGGCAATGCGGACCCCAATACCCGGGTATCTAAGGCCCTATCAAAAAGGCAGGTATCAATCATTACTTAAAGCGCAGAAACTGGTGATTTGGTCAGCTTGTAGCGATCAGGCCGAGCGGAAGTTTTGTTTGGGTGGGAACACCTTCTAGCGCTGTACTATCAATTTTTCTAAAATATAGCAGTCGTCTTAAGATCTGACCCCGCCCGGCCGTAGAAGTCGTTAAGAGGAAACGGTGGCGCCAGCGGATGTTGAGGTTTCTTTGAGTGCAGTAGTACAGGTAAAAGTATTGCCGTCACCACCACTACAAAAAGCTGAGTAGATGCTGCCACCGTTTGTGATTACAACAAAGATAGATATCACAATACCGTTAACTTTTATGTGCTTGAAGGTAATATCTGCATCGGGCTCGCCATCCATGCTGCCGGAATATGTTTCGCCGCTTACCGTTGCACTTCCGGTTTCGATAACACCATCCTTGATGATTTCGAAGTTCAAGGTGTCACCATCAAACAAATTGCCTGACGCAGTGCGAAGTTCTATACAAGCGCCACCCAGGTCGTCTGCTGCAATTGCTGGAGAAACAAAAAAGTCTACGATATCGTCAGAACGATTACGTGTTGTCGGGTCGATGCCAACAATCCCATCTAGAACATTGCCAACAAACTGTGGGCCGCCATTTGTGGTTTGTGAATGAGCTGGCAGTATTACTGAATCAACTACCGGTTGCGCCCATTTATCAGGAATTGTTGCGCTAACTATACCAGTTGCTGCCAGACTCTTTATCAGGCGACGTCTGCCCTTGTTGCCATCTTTTGCGGAATCTTCAGACGGGGAAGGTATTTCGGATTTGTCGATTTTGGACATGAGAAACTCGGAATTAGGTCGATAAACTAAAATTTAGTCAAATAAAAAAACTCAGCCTAGCTTCGCTGAATTTTGCTTAACAGCACAATATTTTGCCCCACTTTAATTGCAAAATCAAAATTGATTAGCATTTTTATCAATATCGCAGCTTTTTCTCGAGACTATTTTTAAGATACCCTGTCTTGCCAGCTAGAATTTCAAACCAGTCGACACCCGGCATTGAGCGGTATGCAGCTTCAGCTATGTCCCAGCCATCATTTTTATCCAGCATTGACAGTGTGGATTGTTGCAACCAGTTTGCCATATCATTTTCATCTGGAATATTCTGAAATGCCTCCAACGGCATATCAAGGCTTTGTAATGCAAGCAGAGTAAATCGACACTTTCCGCAAACTCCACAGTTTTCCTGGGTATTGCGATTACGCCAGCAGACCCGCAGGCTGCGCACTATCTCTGGCCACGGTTTTAGTGCTCTAATTTTTTCGAAACGCCGGAGCCCAGCCCCTTCATGCCATATTTCCATATGATGGCTGGATAACCAGTGGTCGCTGACAGGATTGCTGCCCCATGGAAACAATAATTCATAGGGTGCGGTGCTTGAAATGATTCCCTGGCCGAATTCACCCGATAGACTATGCAATGCGGCAGCCAGCAAAGTGCCGTGGGAATGCTCCCAGTCTGGTGTGCCATGGCGAATGTTGGTTTGCATGGAAATTAGTGGAAAATTCATATTTTCCACTATTTTGGACAAGCGTTGATGGGTTGCCGAAAAACTGTTTGGGTCATTTACGGTTTGATCCATTCCGCCAATATGTACTGCCATTGCCAGTGGTGGTTGGTATGGGTGGTTATCCCGATTTTGACGGCTGATGGCACTAAAGCAGGAATCAACGCCTCCTGAAAATGCCAACACTGCGCGATCGGGTTTTGGCAGTAGTTGCCATTCTGCTTCAGCATGAATATCAATTGAGCCAAGGCTTTTTTTCCAGGCCGGCCACACCTGTTGAAATTCGGCCAGGTTGCGTAACAGATGACGACTCACCGGAGCGCCGTGTACTTGAAGATCGACATGCTCCTGCATCGAGCGGTATAGGCAACTTAAAACAAACGGGTCGGCATTGTTATTGACAAGGTTTGAGTGTTCTTCGCTGACGCTGAACCATCGATCAATTTCCTCGCCATCCGGTGTTGTCAGGGTTGCAGATATGGTATGAGTGCCATTGTCAGTTCTTGGTTCATGAACCAACAGGTGCATATGACGACGTTGACGTTTTTGACTACTGCTTCCAACAGCCAAGTCTACTGGTAGATGTTGTTTGATCTGATTATTCTTTATGAGCTGGCTCAAGGTATGCTGTAGTCCTGAACCCAGTACTAGGTGATCATGCTGACCCTCCTGGAGTAATCCCTGATACAGCTCGTCAACGCTAGTACCGGCTCCGATAAGATCTAGAATGTGGTTAGTGAATGTATCCTGTTCTGAAAGACGTTGCTCCGCTATTGAGGTTATTCTGGCATGCCATGGAATACACTGCCTGGGAGAGCCGGATAATCGTTTGTATAGTCCAGCTAGAGTATCTTCATTTTCAACCTGAACGGGTTCAGGGTTATCGAGCCAGTTGCAACCAAGATCTTTCAGCCATGTGTCATACATGGACCGATTTTTATAGTAGCTATTCGGTAATAGCGTGACACGGCGTCCCATTATCAGTCCTGCTATGGCGAAATGCAGTCGATCGGTGACAATGTGTTGAAAATGAGAAGCTAGTTCAAAATACTCCTCGGTATTTGAGCTGATGGCTGCCGGATCAGCGAGGTTAAAGCGATAGTCCGCAAAACGTTGCTCCTGGTCCTCGCGAAGGAACACGCCGGTAGCATATCGACTATCCGCATTGGCCATTGGTGGTACCAATGCCAGTGCCATATCCGGTGCCAATGATGAAGTTTGGTATGCTTTTTGACTAGCGCGTTCGCGTAGAAACACCTGCTGATAAACGGTCAGATCTTCTTCGGCATCAATGATTGACTGGGGCATAATCACCAGCGGCTTGCCCAGTTTTTGCGCCATCAGACGTTGGTTGAAACATATGGAATAGGTTTTTCCTAAATTTCCACCGCCCATGCAAGCAACGATATCGATGGACCTGGCCAGTGCTCCGGTTTTGAGTTCCTCCCGGCTGAGGACATGGTAGTCAATGGCGTATTCGTCAAACAGCTGCACCGTTGCATCACGAATCAAATCATCTCCAACATTGCCGTCGACGATTAAAAACCCTACCCGCTTTCCTGTAAAGACTTCCATTACTGGATCGAACAAATTATCGGCGAGCAAGGGCATAAGCAATCAGAAATCAGGGTTAAGACGGGGAGATGATCGAGATGCTTATTGTCGTCAGACACGTAGTAATGTCAATTTTTCCCGCCCCGATATGTACATTCAGCGAGCTATCGTCAAGAAAACAAGCGTATTCTATTAGAATAGGTTAGTTAGTCGATCACTGGACTATGGGCAAACACAGCTATAAATATCTTAGGTTTGTCGCGGGTAAAAATGTCAATTTTTCACCTGGTTTTGTTGGATTGCATACTTCGCAATACCTTGAAAAAACCATAATTATCCCATTTATTGTGTTCAAAGTAGGCACGCATAATGCTTTGGACAATTCTCATTTTTGTTTTTCTGTTGATCGTGATCCTTGGACTGGTCGTGGTCGCAGGATTCGGCTTCCGGAAACTTCTGCAAAGAACTGCCTTTATGAAAAATAAATCTTCGCATACATCACCACCAAATCCGGAACTTGTTTGCGCTGTTGTCTGCGCTTTACCTGATTCTCTATTCGTTATTGCAGCTGGAAGACTATGCCTTGCTGATGGGGACTGCGCTGATGTTAGTCGTCTTGCTGGTGTTGATGTGGTTCACCCAAAATTTGCGGGTAACTTCGGAGAATCGAACAGATCAAGCTATCGATACCTAGTCAGGTACTGATTCCCCAAGTACAAAGTCTCGAAAAGCCTGGACCTTGGGCATATGGACTGCGGGTGCTGGATAAACCAGAAAATAGGCAGGGTGCTGCTTGCCGGTCAAATCGAATGGCTGAACCAGACTGCCATTCTCCAGTTCTGCAGACATCATAGTCTCTGTACCAAGGAAAACTCCAAGTCCCTCCATTGCCGCACGTACCATGGAATTGGCGTCGCCGAGGACCGGGCCACGGTTGCCATCAATATCATCCAGTCCAGCTCCAATCAGCCATTCGGTCCATTCCTGATGATTTTCATCGTGTAGCAACACATGATGACGCAAGTCAGTGGGTTGATTAAGAGGGTGGGCCACGTGTAACAATTTTGGGCTGCACATCGGTACGGTGTCTGCATCAATAAGCCACTCAGCAACCGTGTTCTGCCAGGGGCCGACTCCCCAGCGAATAGCCAGATCAACATCCTCACGTTCGAAATCTACCGAATGAACCGAGTGATGAATGCGTAGATCTATTTCGGGATGATCATTGAAAAACTTCCCCAAACGAGATGCCAACCAACGGGTACCAAATGTCGGGGTTACACTGACAGTTAGAGTAGAACGTTCCGGAGCCGAGCGAATTTGACTGGATACCGCTGACAAATTATCCAGCGCTCTGGAAATAACCGGATACAACTGCGCACCGGCTTCTGTTAAAGACATCTGACGCTTGTCTCGCTGGAATAATGATACGCCGAACCATTGCTCCAGTTGTCGAATCTGGTGACTAATGGCGGTTGAGGTAACGGATAAGTCTTCAGCCGCTCGGGTGAAGTTCAGTCGTTGGGCAGCAGCTTCAAAGGCACGCAGCGAATTAAGTGGTGGTAAGCGTCGTTTCATGAGTCTCTATAATGAAATATTCTCATGGTAGATATGAAAAAGCATCGTTTTAATTATCAAGAAAATAGTCGCAAAATACGGCCTTGATAGTCTATTTCTTCAAAAACGGACGAAGTACCACCAACCAGAGGGCTGAGAAAATGTTTGAGTATATGATGCAGAGTATCGCGTATGCAGGTGGAGTTGCAATGGCGCCGGGCGAGACCATTATGCCACCTCGTGAAGTCCAATATCGACACCCCGGAATCGTTCGACGTAGTTTTGCCAGGGCATTGAAATGGTTAGGCGGTCGATTTATCAGTTGGTCATCACGCCTGATAGTGCCAAAACCTGTTCCTAATATGGCGAATTGCTTCAACTAACGTTTGATCAATGTGTAACTTGTTTATGGCTATTACGATTTATCGTTAGTCTCTGCCCGAGCATCATTGATAAGGGTTATGCGATGCATTTCTCGATGCTCTGGCAGGTAGTCGGCGGTAGCGTAGTGCCAGGTGCAGCGGTTATCCCATATGGCAATCGATCCAGACGACCATTGGAATCTAACCTGATTCTCCGGTTGATTCATATGGTGATACAAATAGTCCAGCATCTTGTTGCTATCTGTAGCGCGCATCCCAACCAGATGCTGGGTAAATCCCTCGTTGATATAAAGAAACTTGCGTCCAGACACTGGATGAGTTTTTACCACCGGGTGAATGGCACTACCAAAGCGTTGATGGGCTTGCACCAGTTTGCTGCTAGCCTTTTCACCAACGGCAAAGTTATTTCGAAAATCACCCATATCGTGAACTGCCGACAAACCCACAAGCTCTGATTGGATCCCTTTAGGCAATGTCTCCCAAACCCTGGCTAGCGATAGCCGAGCGTATCGCCACCGCATTCAGGTACTTCTCGGGCTACCAGAAACGAGGCAAAGGGCGGATTCTCATTGTATGTCACATCGGTATGCCAACCATCAGTATCTGGAGGATTGTCGGGCCCATTGCGTAAAACGACTATATTTTCATAGTTCTCAAGATGCGGATAAACTGGATGTACTGGATGTACTGGATGTACTGGATGTACTGGATGTACTGGTTGGGGCTGGCCTAGGGATCTAGATAATTCCAGATGAGTTTCGGGGCTAATGTGCTGATCGCGAAAAAATATAACCTGATGCTCGATTTAAGCCTCGTAGATTTCGTCCATAAACGACGGGTGTAAAGCATCTGACAAATTTATAGCGCTTAACTCGGCGCCAATCGCCGGTGTAAGTTTATGTATCCTAAATTTATTTAAAGACATATCGGTGTATTTCTTATGAAGCGATTTTTCGATGTTTAATCATCAACAAATCTTTGAGTTGAACCAATTTAACCACGGCTTTGTCTTAGAGATATAGAATCACCCTGATTATAGTAATTTTATACCGTATTTACATCACAGCCAAAAATATCGGAGACCACAGTATGGGCCGACTTGTCCTTTTATTTATTGTATTAGCACTAACTGGGAACAGCGCAACAGCATCTGATCTGGTTAAGTTCACTCCCATTCCAGTTAAATTCATCGCAGCACTAGGTGATCATTCTGCCAATTCTGGCACTGGTGCGGAAAAATGGGGTGTTTGGCATGACGACCCGGCAAAGCGGGGTGTCTGGCTAAAACTATACCCCGTCGTTCATGCCGCCGGAGGATTTACTCCTAGCCGATGGCAGGTAGATGAAAATGACTGGTGGCTGGAGGAGCATGGGCTGATTATGCAAGCCCCGCAATTCCCCATTGATCCCGGTCAGTACGTCGTAACCGGCGACAGGGAAGTAACCACCACACTAACCATTTATCCAGCGGACGATACTGGCGCGATGCGTTGGGAACTGGGGCATAATGCGGCTCTGTTCGATGTAACTCACTTACCCTGTCGATCTGCCCGCTACCAGCCTATTGAGGGGCAAGTTTGTACACCATTAAATGCAGATCAGTCCGAATTCAAAGTGGCACCGGGGATAGCTATGCCAGCTGTAACCGGTTGCGTTAAACAGGATTACGCGGTTTTGTTTTTAGTAGGCATAGTGGTAGATAGCTAGATAGCATATTTTCCAGTTACTACCAACTTATAAGTCTTCCTTGTATCGTTTTACCATCTCTGCCTGACTTTCTGCTGGAGCATCGGACTGTATATGATCTTTTAGCATGACCCCCATGGTGGGGAAGTCTGCTCGGTTTATCTGTAAATCGCTATCCCAAAGCTTTGACCGCATTAAAGCTTTGGCGCAGTGTAGATAGATTTCCTGGCTAGTTATTTCGATACAGACTTTGGGTGGATTGCGTTCATCGGTAAATAATTCAAGATATTCAGCAGCGGTGGAAATTCTTGCAGTGCCGTTAATTCTGAGTGTTTCGTCTACCCCAGGAATCAAAAAAAGGCAGCCAATTTGTCCGGTTTTAGTAATATTGTCGAGGGTGTCGAGACGATTGTTGCCTTTCGCATCCGGGATGATGATGCGTTGATCGTCAATGATCTTTACGAAGCCTGCTGATCCACCACGGGGTGAAGCATCTGGAAGACCGTCCGGGGCATAAGTCGAGAGAATCAGAAAGGGTGAATGATGGATGAAATTAATACTGTGTTTTTCCAGGTGTGAGATTTGTTTCTGAACACTACGTCCATTTGCAGATCCAAGTATTTCACGTAATTCACTTTCGGATTCAAGGTACATATATTATCTGTTGCGGTAGATTAGAAGTTACGCTCTATTATAGTGCGTACTGGATTCACGATTTTAGTCGTCTTTGTATTGGATCTGTTTTGTTCCGAAATTTTCGTTAGATAAGCTCTGATCAATTCGCCCTGAATTGCCAGAGTAGTGAAAAATTGAGATTTTTTATTTTCTTACGTGACGTATAGAGGGTGTACGCAATAGACTTCAAAATAACAGCTGGTCGACGCCATAAATTTGGATAGATTAATACAATGAAAAAAATAGCGATTTTAGTAATTGCGGCCACTAACCAACCAGTCTATGAGTACTATATTCGAAACTACTGGACAGACTTAATTGACTACACAAAGTCTCAGACCAGTCATATTGACGTATTCTTGTTGTTCGAGAATAAATTCGACACTAGCGATTTTGGTAAGATACAGGGCAATATTATCAGGGATGATGAAACTGCACTGGACTCTTTATGTGAAAGAAAATTCCATTCGCCACAAGTACCCGGCATTTTATCAAAGACGCTGTTTGCTCTTGAACAATTGCAGGACTATTACGACGTGTTTTTCAGAACCAATCTGAGCAGTATTGTAAGACTTTCTCGATTTAACAGTTTTGTGCAAAGAAGGAAATCTATCTGTTATTCGGGGGCATTTGTCTGGGACAATGCGTTGCGTGATGAGTTATCAAATCATAACGCAATTGGGCCGGGCAAAAGTATTGCATCACTAGCAGAGCTTGAAAAGTATCCAGGGAATACTTTTATAAGTGGTTCCGGTTTTTTTTTAAATCAGCAGGAGGCGAAATTTATTGTGCAAAACAAGCACAATATTCAATATGCAATACCAGACGACGTTTCTATAGGATTAATGCTACCAAAACACGAAATATTGCCAGGGTTTACATTAATCATTAGACCCAACAATCCGGTAGATGAGATGAACCAAATGGTCGCAAGCAGTGCGGGGTGCCACATTAGATTGCAACATTTTCCCCTCGGCGTGACACAAAAATTCTGGGACCAATTCAAAGCAACGGAATTATGGTGCTAAACGCAAAATTCTAAACAGTTTTCGCTTCACCCTGCCGGCGAGGCTACGCAACCTTATTGGAAGTTTAACTAACCAATGGATGTCTGCATAAACTATTCTGAGAAGCTCAATTTCCTTTAGAGGTGGAGTAATTTCGATGCGCGAAATTTGGGTCGTTCTTAGATAAACCTCACGAAGCTGAACACCATCCTCCAGTTGAAGGTGAATTACTTCATTCTGTGTACCTTTTTTTATAGAACGAAAATAGGAGCTTAACATTGAGCTAAGCACGGGACTGTTCTCAACACAAGACACCTCGATCGAATCGCTATCAATCAGCTGTAGGGTAACCGTATAGTGAAATAATTTTTCTTGCCTGGAAATGGGCTGAGTTTGGTTTTTAGCTGGTTGTACCTGCACTGCCGTCTCTTCTATGTCGGAATAATTTAGGCGGAACTTGTTTAGTTTCTGCAGCTTCTCAAGCCGAGTTCCTGTCCAGGAGTAATGCAGAACGATGCCTTCTTCTTTCCAGTTACGAGCGGCAGCTTGCACACCGTGCTCCAGATTGAACAAATGACCGTTTAAGAACATATGCTCCGGCAGGATATGCAGTCTAATGAGTTTGTGACAAAGAAAGAAGTTTACAATCTTCATGAAAACAAACTGATGTTGACCTGCTCTTAAAATCGAAGATGAATTACGCAGAGCTGTTTCAAATAGTGCTTTTGTTACATCATTTGATTGAAGATAGATAAACCCGGTGTTGCCATATATCGGTCTGCCATGCCGGTTGGGACCGTCGTACATAATTTGCATATCATAGTGTGGGCGACATTCATCGAGGTATATGAAAGGATCTTTAAACCAAATTAAATCAGCATCCTGAAATAAGACCGAGACACCCAGTGTGAGCGCTTCACTAATGACTGCATTTTTATACAAAATGGTATTGGCAAACCATTCGTCTCCAAACCTGTCCGATTTCCCAGCTGGGGCATAGTATTCGGGGTTGAAAAAATAGCATTTCACACCAAGTTCTTCCAGACGCCGTGCGGCAACCCCATCCAGGCAGAATACAATCAATTTTTCGAGGGGCTTGATGCCATGCTTTTCGCAGGAAAACAGCCAGTTTTCGAACAATGGCGCAAAATTCTTACAGAACATCATGACGATGATGTTTTCTGGCCTGCCCAACTCGTTATATAGTGACTCCAGCTTTTCGCGCCGGATATCGGTACGTGCATTGAAGAGCTTATGAAAGGACTCCGCCTGGTAGATTCTATGCTCAGGAATGGTGCCATCAACCAACTCTAGATGAGATCCCGCCGTTGGCATTGTCTGGGTCTGATCAGATAGTTCGGATTTACGCCATAAAATCAGTGTACTTTCAGAAACTTGCTGTCCAAGTTCAAATGCTGAAGGCGAGTTGATATCGGTATCACTCAAAATAGAGAATCCAAAACCCTAATTGTATGTTTGATCGGCGATAGTTTACAGGTCAATGAGTCGAAATAGTTGAGTTGAATAATCCTGAGATGCAAAACGGTTTATAATTCCAAAGCCGATTTAATGTTTGCCGCCTGGAAATAGTTTTTTCCGAACCCTAGGAAGTTTAATAAACTCTCGCCAAAATGCACTGGTGAATATCTTTGCACTTTCAAGATTAAGATGTGAACTGTCAGTAGTTTCTAGTTCAAGTCCCGGGTGTACAAAGGGAATATCAAGATGTTCTTTTAGAAACGCCAAATGTTTGTAGGAAGTTTGCCGATAGGGTATGACTCCGGTTACCAACAGAATACCTTGCCCGGCCAGATATGTTCTGACCTTCGAAACATATTTCAGAGTTCTTTCATAGTTTTCGTCTTCCTTTTTGTAGGACGTCTTGTATGTACCATGAGGTTCCAAAGCCGGCTTCCACCAACCTGTCAACTCAGAACGATAAAGTGCATATCTTGATGTTATCCGATTTCCAAACAATCCAATTCTGGGAATAAAATCATGTAGACGATATCGAACATTCCAGGAAAATGCCGTTTCCTTCGAGAGTTTCCAAGCCTCCCAGCGACTCATTTTCAGAGTTGCTTTGGCGACTGCAGAGACACGGTCACTATAGGCATGGGCACCTGCTAAAATGACCACCACTTTGGGTTTCAGTTCATGCTTTTTAATAACGTCAATTGCGAAACCAACACTTTCAGCATGGCCACTGCCAATGGAAAAAACCTTTAGACCGTGTTGTTCTGCCAGGGGCACTATAAATTCCTCCCTTATACCCAGTTGGACCCGAGAATTGCCAACAAAAATAATATCAGCCGCCCTGGCATTGCTAATTGAGTCGCCAAGTCCATGGTAAAGAACCGGTTGACTAAGTTCGAAGTTCCAGCCATCTAGATAAAAGTAAGGACCTACTGGAATAGTCAAATCCGGTGTGTAGTGGGTCTGTATTCTTGTGTACTCGGGAAAGCTTAAATTTCTTAAGGAATACACGGTGGCCACAAAGCTCAGCACCAATACAGCCAGCTTCAAATAATCATTAGTAAAGTCTGTCCGGCTTTTCATCTTCAAAACTGAAAGTAAATAAAGCTACGGGGAGAAGCGTAAAGAGTTGAGGTCAGTCCCAGCATAATACCAGCATAAATCAATCTCTCGGTGCTACAGATTGTTAGACTGGCATATCTCTCAACAATAAACGTTCGCAAATGCATCAATATGACAGGCACCACCAGCCCCCAACCAATTAAAACGTAGTGATACCGCTCTCTTCCAGTTGGTTCCGTTGGTGGATGAAACTCAAAAAGATTTTCTAGTATCTGTATGGCTTGTTCGAATTCCGCAGATTTGAAGAATATCAATGACAATATCCATATCAATTGCACCACGAAATACCAAACTAGTGCCCCACCGATAGTTAAAGCCTTACCACTGAAGCCATCGGGCAAATCTACGTTTAAGAGATTCCATATTCGTACTGCAAGTACTTCAGCCACCAGCACAATACCCAGTATAAATCCCCAGGCTAGAAAGGTTGGATTGGCGCCATGCCACAATCCACTTAGCAAAAAAACCAGGATGATGTTAAATATACCCCGGCTGATCCCATCGCGGTTTCCCCCCAAAGGAATGTATAAATAATCTTTAAACCAGCGTGACAGGGTAATGTGCCAGCGTTGCCAGAAGTCTGAAAAACTCGTTGCGATGTATGGAGAGTTAAAATTTATAGGTAATCGAAATCCAAGTTGATAAGCAATACCACGAGCTATGTCGGTATACGCCATGAAATCACAAAGTAGTCGTACTGAGAAGAACAAGGGTATAGATAAACCAACATATGTGGGGACACCTGGTTGCCCTAGCTTGTCCCAGAATTGGTCGATAATTATGCCCAGATTGTCCGCAACGACCAGTTTGAGAAATAGGCCTCGAATGATCAAATAGCCCCCCCAATTAAAAACTTTACGAGCAGGTCTGCGAACACGGGTAAATTGATAAAGAAATTCCGACGCTCGTACGATGGGTCCCGCAATGAGCTGAGGGAAAAAAATCACATAGGTCAGAAAACGTAGAAAATCCTTCTCAGGAGTGATTTTAGTTCGGTAGACATCAACCGAGTAACTGATGGTTTGGAACGTATAGAAGGAAATAGCGATAGGCAATGCAATTTCGAAGCTATCTGGAAGACTATTTGTACCCAAAACACCGATCTCTAGCGGTCGAAACAACCAATCAAGAAACAAGTCTGCATACTTGAAAACTGCGAGGGCAATGATATTGCTAAAGATAGTAACAGCGAGAATAAGCTTTCCAAACCCTTCGCTTCGATGTCTATGAATGGCTCTGGCAGCAGTGTAATGAAGTAGTACGATGGAAAATAGCAGCAACAGGTAGCTGGGAATATGCCATCCATAGAACACCATACTCAAAATAAGCAGGCAAACCAGGTAGCGCCTGTCGCTGCCGCCCAATCTACCGATACTAAACCGGGCAATTAGGGCAAAGAGATAGAGAAATACAAAGGAATAAGAAACAAAATCCACTGGTTTTTGAACCGATTGGAGCTTTACGTGGCCGTGAGATTTTAACCCAACTTACTGACGGGCGATATTGTTGCTAGAGGAGTCTCAACTATTTTGTCTTGCCGTCCCTCAAATCATCCATTAATAGCCTATAAACAGTACAATGAAAAAAGTCAAATCGAGCCCTTATTTACCGTTGAAAAAGTCGCCCTCTACCGCAATATTATGCGTTGCCAGAAATGAGCATCCCTATATAGCTGAGTGGCTTGAATACCATTTCAAGTTAGGAATTGATCGGATCTATTTTGTCAGTACCGACGATGACTTTCCCGCTGTTATCAATTTGATGATTGCTAACAAATACCTTTCACAAGTCGAATTGCTTTGCTATCACAGATTTCAGCAAGGTTGGCAGATGGCTTGTTACAGCGAGTTTCGCGGTCTTATAAAAGAAGACTGGGTGTTAGTGCTGGATCTTGACGAGTTTTTGTATCTACAACCTGAAATGCTGATACAGGATTTTCTAGATGGAATTGAGCAGTCAGTACATCAGATACAGTTTCCGTGGCTCTTGCAGCTTTCCCAGGGATATTTTGAACGTAGTGTTTTCGATATTCTGAAAACTTCCGAAAGTCATGTTTCTAACCACGTTAAAAGTATGGTTCGGACCGCCTCTGCTACAGCACTGGGGATACATTCCCATCGTGCCCCGGGAGGGAATATTCTAAGTTCAGGACAGGAGGTTGAAGTCGGTCCTATCCATGAAAGGCTCTTTTTCGAACCTGACTTCACAGCTAGCAACCCGTTTATTCTGCATTTCTTTTCCCGCGGCTATTTTGATAGTTTAAACAGAATAATAAGCCACCGCTTTTTCAATGGAATTAACGGATCCAGCGAGAAACAGAAGGTAGTAAGTTTTTTAAATGAAGAAGCATCCTATAAGCATATACCAGCCAGAATGCTACTTTCGTTGATATATGAACAAATGCCTGTAGTGAATAACCCACTTATTAACGTTCCATCCCTGGAATCTTTAATCGATTTAGATCTGGTCAGGAATATTTTCCTGGATAACTTAAAAAGTGTGGTCGAAGTTGAAAGTTTCGCCATAGGTGAATTAGCCGAAGAATTTGAGGAAAAGTTCAGGGTCAGTCAAAAAATGTCCCAACTTAAACTTTCTGGCGCATTTGATTTAAACACATATCGGGAATTTGATTCACAGCTTGGCTATGTTAATAAACTTCGAAGCCAACTGTTGAAAATACATGATAATAACGATTAGGTCTGATAGTCCGTCTGACTATAACCGATAGCCTGTTCCAGCTCCCAATCAAGCTCCTGGAATATGTATTCAATATCATGATCCGGAAACTTGGGGTAAGAAGTGGGTGAAAATTCGGTGCCTGCGACTCTACCCAGATAACGTTTTTCACCTGTTATTGTTGGATTATTCAATTCAATCTCGAAATCATTCGCAATGCTCGTCAGGTACTCATTGTCTGCCAATAGTGTTTCATAGTTAATGAGATAGAAGTTTTCAACCCTGTCCCGCAGGTTCAGTAAATGTTCAATTTTCATCGAGCGCAGCCTGAGAATATTTAGAGCCTCTTCGATGAACCAAAAACCATCATCACGCTGCGGCCAATGCCGATTGGCCGGGTATCTTTCAAAACTAAGCCACGGTTTTCGAATAAACTGAGTTATTGAAATACCACCGTGATTAGAGGCATGGTATGGCCTTTCATGCAGAGAGCGTAACCAATCAAACGGGTTACGAAATACACATAAAAACAACGTATCTGAACTATTTTCTTGCAGTGATCGGATACATTCTGCATCGGTAGTTTGGTTGGCTCTGCAGCGCGGAAAGTGATCTTTCAGAAACCAATGTTTGCCCCCAAACTCAGTGGTTATGGCAACATGCTTGAAATTTTGTGTGACGAGGCTTAAAACAAAGTTAGTGCCAGAACATCGTTCCCCGAATAACTGAATATACGATACCATGTGCAAGTCTTGAAAAAGAAATATAGTATTGTAACGTAGCGGAAGAATTCCAGCGTTAAAGTTCTCATTCTGAATGACGTATCGCCACATCCTAAACAGGAATCCTTAGAAAATTGCCGGTCTTTAAAAAATCCAGACTAGTTCACATTCACATACCAAAAACCGGAGGCTCTTTTATTGAAAGGAGCATAACTGAAATTGAAGGCGTTGAGTTATGGTCAAGTTCAAAAGTGGGTCCGCGGCAATTCAATAACCGTTGGTTTGAACTCCAGCATCTGACACTACTAGAATTGCCGATGTTTGCTCATAACGTACTCGACAATTACCATTCATTTGCGGTTCTACGAAACCCCTATGAACGCCTCGTATCTGAATACCTTTGGCGCTGGCGTCCTATAGACTTTGATGTTTATAACAATGTTGTGAGGTTTCATTCTTTTGAGGCAATGATCGATGCAATTCCCACAGATATAAATTCGAACTGGGATTATTATATTTCACAAGCAAATAAGCAATTTGCCAACTTTTTGATCCATATTCGGCCCCAAAACCACTATGTTTGCAAATTAGATGGATCAATAGGTGTGGACCAACTCATAAAATTTGAAACAATTGATCCAGATTTAAATAACTACCTGTCCAGATTTGATAGAGTAATACCGCATATACGTAGTCCGCAGAAAATAAGGCACTCAACCTACTTCCATAATCAAATAGTAAACCTCGTAAACGATATCTACGCTCAAGACTTTGAAATCGGTGGTTACGATATGCTCTAGTGGGCCATGTGGTAAATTAGATATAAGCGACCGGTTGCCCTTGAAGCGATAAATCTCCGGGACGCGATCAATATGCTTTTCGGCCTGTACCTGGGAAAATGACTATGACGCCTGGCTACCCAGCTTAATACGACTTATAAATCAAACAATTGTTTTTCAAGAAACCCCTCACCCCATGTTTTTGGCCACAACATATAACTAACCGGTTCACCCGCGAGGTCTTCATCAATCACAATCTCGTTGCTGGTCATTTGCAGTATTGTTGAATCAACGATATCGCGTCGATAAATCTCGTCACCTGCGGCATTGTTTAAGGTGAAAATCCATAGGTGATAGTCATCTCTACGAGGTATCTTTTCCACGTTGATGTCTATGGTTTTCTGGAAGTGAACATCTTTATCGACCGAATTCATACGATCGGCAAAGTCAAGCTCGGCATATTCTTCGAATTGTTCTAGTGTTCGTTGCTTACCCAGGCCGTATTTGCCAAGTGTGGTATGATTTCCGGCAAGCAATGTTCCTAGGCGAACTACAGCCTCCGTGTGTTGAGTTTTATTGTGATCTGCCCAGTGGGTAGGCATGTGATGCTGATAGAGGTGCCAAATCAAATCCCGGTTCGGGCAGAAAAAATCGTAACCTTGCGTATAAGCACGAGCGGAA
Source organism: Parasphingorhabdus sp. (assembly GCA_047615875.1). GTDB lineage: Bacteria > Pseudomonadota > Gammaproteobacteria > Arenicellales > CAJQKF01 > JBLHGU01. The sequence goes on along the minus strand of JBLHGU010000041.1, from coordinate 6,931 downwards.
AGGCTGATTTCCTCGCCGTGGAAATACATGTAGGGGTCATATTCAACTTCTCGACAAAATTTGCCCAGGGTAAAAATCTGCCCTGCTCCGATAAACTTGCTTGGTGCAAGCTGAGTTTTGTCCTCCACCGGCTCACTCTTGAAAACAGTCGTCAAATCCTTCGCCATTCTGTTCAGAATCAGGCGCTGAATACCATTGTGTTGCAATTTATCTTGTCCATGTATTTGCAGGAATGGAGACGGATAAGTACTTAGTAATGGTTTTTCGCAAGGAAGAGATTCAAGCATCTCGATGTACAGGCTGTCCCAATCTTTTGCAAAGCGGGTGTGGGCATCAATCTGGAGTGTAAAGTCTTCCTCCAGATATAACAGGTTAGTTTGGTTACGTGCCCAGCAACAACCCTTGCTGCCTTCGTAGTAAGTTTGGCTAATACGAAATCGACTATCACGAATAAAGGGATCGAGGTCTGTGTAGGTATTTTCGTCGTACTGCCAGCAAATTCCAAAGTGGATTCGTTCAGGCGAATGTGCCTGGCCCAGGGCACTAAGAATGGTTCGAGATAGTTCCTCATCACGATAAGACGCTATCTGGACAAAAATTGTTTGCATTAACCGGGCGTTATTCTAGATTGCAGCAACGTTAAGAGACAACAAACTGCAACCCGGAAAATACAGGGTTTGCTCACCATTTTTTCCATAATTCAGGAACAGTAATTGGTCTTTATATTCCGTTGGGTTCTGGAGCACCTCCTGTAGAGTATTTAATACCGGGGCATCCCTGGAACAAATAAATTCCAGTTGCTGCATATCCTGGACCTGCACTGATACCTCCACGTAGTGACCGGGGTTAAACAGAGCATCCTGTGATTCTTTAGCGGTTTCATCTGGCTTTATTTTTTTAACTTGCATATCGGATTGATCTGCCTTGATGGCGTTCAATTCTTGCTGGATCTGATTACGGTGCATTTTCATTTTCTCGTAACCGGCTCGCAGATCACCATAGTGACGCAATAAATCCTCAGATTGGGAGGACAGGGAGCGGTGTGCAACCGACTCCAGGTCCAGTTCTTCCAACTCGGCAAACAAGCTCGCCTGATTGCTATTCAGGTATTCTCCATTTTCCAGGCTGGAAATATCGAAGGAAGAAGGTAGTGGAGAAGTTACTGATTGTATTTTTTCAAAGGTATCATCTTCAGTAAACCCAAGCGTTGCTAACTGTTCCGCAAGCAAACGGTTAAACCCGTCTCGGTCATGGTGAAACTTATACAGTGAAAGAATTATTGTCGTTTGATTTTTGCAATGATTTACGGCACTAAGCAGGTAATACTCCCACAATGCAAGTCCTACGCTAATTGGGAAACGCCAGGTTCTGGAAAGCGAAAACGCGCAGACTAATGGGTCCGAGTAGGCTATTACCAGGGCGTCCGGATTGAAGTTTGATTGCCAAAATGGTGCAGTGAGGCAAAAACGAGCATCAGAAATCAGCCATTGATCGTGTTTCTCAATGGCTGAGAGTGTCGATGCCGACCAATCTGTGGGTCGGTTTATGCCAATATTACCAAAACCCCCTGAGGACAATTGAAACCAGCTTTTCTGGGCATCGAAAAAAATATCCTGATGAAGATTATCAACTGACCTGGCCACGCCCGCCAGCTCCGTCCCAGTCTGCATTTCCTGAAAACATTGAATTGGTGTATTGCACCAGGGCATTAATAAGTTGGCCAATTTGGTGGCCTCCAAATCAGGTGTGGAAAGAAACAAAGCTTTCATAAGATTAGAACAAAAAATATTAAAATTGATAGACTAGACTAATTTAGTTAGACTAGTGATACGTTTAAATAGACTAACAACATAGTGATTCACTGAAGCTGACTTTAAAAAGAAAGTATGCAACAGCCTTCACAAATCAGTGTATTGAAGTCGAAACACAAAATCCAGAATCATTATGACTAATCAACAACCACCGGGCGACGGAAACGGCTCAAATTCTGAAGACCGTCGAAGTAAGTTAAAGCAAATTCTGGCTGGCGGTGGTGTCATCGCTGGTGGCACTGCCATACCAAAACAATGGTCAAGGGCTGTGGTAGAATCAGTAGTTCTCCCCGCTCATGCACAAACTACTGGTATCTCTGAGGGTAATTTCAGTGGCCAGGGTAATACGCCCTAAGCTGCTATTCCAGATCAGATATAGTGTTGATAATATTTTGCCTTTTATAAAGTATTAATTTTCGGAATTACTGTAATGTCTACTTCGCCACCAACGGGACCGCCTACTTCGCCACCAACGGGACCGCCTACTTCGCCACCAACGGGACCGCCTACTTCGCCACCAACGGGACCGCCTACTTCGCCTACTTCGCCACCGCCCACTTCGCCACCTACCCGAACACCGACCAGCGCACCGCCAACCGTGCCCAGCCCGGCTGGAGAGATTTTTGTTTCTGTTTGCATTGGCGCAGGCATTGCTACGGTTGGAGTCGAAAACGTTGAATTTAAATCTGGACCCTGGAGCGGGTCAATATTTGGCGATATCAGTTTCGCAGCCTTTTCAACGGCAAACAATGATTACCCTGCTCATAAGATAAGTGGGGAGCTAAATGGTGATGTCCTTGTTGTAACGGTTACCTCGTCGAAAGGTAAACGGGAAATTGAACTCACACAAGGTGGCGCACCAAATTGCTTCGCTTGATCTGATCAAGCCTTTAACCTGGATAAAGCAATTGACCAACAGTCTACTTGTCAAGCGCCGCTTCAAGCCAATCAGCTAACTGCCAGTTTTTTGGCTTGAAATGTATAAAAATATTGGCGTAGTACTCTCCATTCAAAGCAGTTGGCCTGCCGTGGGTGAGCCGCGCTCCTTCATATAACAACAGTTCCCCCGGTTCCAGGCATTCCTGATGGAGACGGCATTGATGGTCTTCGACCGCTAATGGCCAGTTTTCATCAACACTTTGATCGACATTAAGGACGGCGCTAATGATATGAGTGTGGGGTCGGTCGCGATGCATTCGCAATGATGTTCCTCGCCGATAAATACGAATGCCATAGGTAGCAACGTGTTCAAGCTCTACTCCACACCAGGATGTGCAAATATTTTGCACTACATTTATCAAGGGTTGCGCCAGTTCCTCTGATAGTGGCAATAGAAATGAAGCAACTTCCTCGCCAGGGTTAGTAACAAAGTCCCCTTCTACAAACTCATCAAGTCTCTCGTGTTCTAAATTATTGCGAAAGTAGTCGAGTATGGGTTGTAGTATCTGAGGGTCTATTCGGGTTTTACTAATGCCGGATTGTGTAAAACTCTCAATGGCTTCCTGGGGATGTTGCGATACCGCCGGACCTTCTCCGATACTCCTGAACCATTGCGTCAGGGTGAATTTTTGTCCTTCAACCACAGCTGTTGCAACATGTAAAGCTGCCGGGTTTGGTGCACCATCGGGTAAAAGATTATTCCAGAATACCAGTTTACCCAGTTTAGGGGGTACGGATAAACTAACTTCGCTGAAGTCAGTGTTACCGCCTGACAAGACATCGTTGAGATAAAGAATTGCGCTCCAGGTTCTTTGGCCTCCCTGATGGTGACTGGCGTGCTCCCGGAAATTCTCCGAGCCTGGTTCAAACCAATCATAGTGGGCCTTATATTCCTGGCCCGGCATATAACAATGCCCTTGAAGTGGCTCAGCGTAGGCTACATTTAACCCAATCGCTCGAGCAATGCGGTCGGTTACTTCCTGTCCAAAGGGTGAATGATTGCCATCCAGATGAAAAAAGCAGGTGGTGTTGGTACGTATTTCAGGGGTGTTATCTCCTGCCGCTGTTTCAGCCGCCTGCAAGCGGGGCTGCATAAACTCTATTAGGTGTTGGCATTCTTCGGCCGTGAGAAATCTTTCCATGGCGTATATTTCCAATCCCTGGTCATCTATTTTTTCTGCCGCACCACAAGGCAACAATGATGAGCAATCTTCAGCGATTGCGTCGGGTAGGTCAATTTGATCCAGCGCTACAGTAGGCCAATGATTCAGCTCATCACAGACTGCTTCGTAGGGAAAGCTGTGTAAGGTGACTAGTTCTTTGACCAGAACATCCTTGGAGCAACCGCGACCGACATTATGCCAGATCCAGATTTTCCAGTTATCGTCAAAACGAAATGTGGGGGCCTGCTGATACGCTTCAATTACAGGTACCTCTACAGCTTTCGACGGAATGATGGAGGCAAGAAATTCTGTCGACATGGGTGGATTAGTTTCAATCGCAATTAATTGCGACTGTTTAAACATCAATCGGTTACTGGCTGCTTGCCCAAGGTCAAGGTAGATCACTTGGTCGGGGTTTTCGTCTTTATCTATCAGGGCCTCAAACAATAATTGGATAACCGGGTTCTCGGGGTGACATAACAGATCCAGTACCGGCCGACTTTTAAGGTGTATCATAACGTCAAGCAGAACGGGCCCGTTTTGCTGCTCGTCGTTTGATGCCCCGGAATGAGACCAGAGTAACCTCGGTGGAACACCTGTTTGTGCTTCTGGACTTATGTTTCGGTTGGCACAATCAATGCCAGAATACTGTTTATAGTCTTCAAGCGTGCGTATCTCACCAAGCCCAAATTCCCCAAGCAACCCCGCTGGATCACCATCAATCAACCGATTAAGTCGGTCGACTCCCTCCTGATGCCTCTGTAGCGTTGCAGATTCGCTGTTATCGTCTTTAAATTTGCGATTTGGGGACCAATGCAACCTATGCCAGAGCACAATCTGGTTGGGGTCAAATAGATCATACCCATTAGTGAATGACCGCAGGGCCAGGGCAAATTCTTCGCCAGTGTAAAAGTGTTCCGGGTCCTGATGCACCTCTTTGTTCCATTGCCCTAAGGTAAATACAAATGCCCCGGAAAGAAATCGCGTGTGTCGTGGAAACTGGGTATTCTCTGGCACAATCCATTGCGTGTGGTGTATCCAGCCACCGGTAGACCATTCCTTTGCTATGTGGGTGTTGACCTGATCCAGTTCTTCAACATGGTGGAAGACCATGTCGCCGGTATCATCAAAATGGTACAACGGTGGAAATTCGGTAATCAGCGGCTTATCCGACGGTAAAAAATCCATCATATCCATCAGCAATACATCCCAGCCTTCAATCATCCTGCTATGGGCATCTATTTGCAGCGTGTAAGTTTCATTGTCATATAGAGTCTGCGCGATATTTCGAGCCCAGCAACCTCCAGTAGATTCTTCAAAGGGGTATGTTACGTAACGTACCCGTAAATCATCTGAAAACCTGTCCAGGCAATCTTCCGCAGTTAAAGGATCACTATCATCATACTGATGACAAATACCGAATGTGAGGTTTTCAGGGAGATGTGCCTTGTCCAGGCAACTTTGAATCGTGTCACAAATTTCCGGTTCGCAGTAAGATGCGATTGCAATGAATATCGTGTCATTATTATGGCGCTCCTGACTCTCCTTAAGTACGGCATATTGGTCAATAACTTTAAGCAATTCTCGACAATAGCCCAATTCTGCCTGCTGCGTGTCGACTACTCGACTCCATGGAATATATTCGTATTTGTTCCAAAGATCACGTCCATCACTACTCCAAACCTTTTGGCAATAGTGGATCAACGGACTTTCACCAACCTGATCGTCTGGCCAGGGCATGAAAGCCGTATGCATGCCCAGTTCAAATTCCATATTCAATTCATGGGCAGCAACCACAAATCCGAACATGTCGCTTTCCTGACGATGAATTGCCTCACGTATTGCCACTGTTACTTCAATCCATCGTGGTAACATCTTGCGAAGATCGTCAGTATGAATAATAGCTGGCCAGGTAATAGGCCGAAGTTGCTCGATCGCTACATCACTAGTTGCTCTTATGCTTTCTTCAAAGCCATCACTTACTCCAAAGTCTAGCCAGTGCTGTGCCACTGGATGGCCAGACTCGACCAGTTGTTTTAATGGTTTTTGAAAAATTACATCTGGATCAATGACCAGTACGCTGCCATTGATATCATTATTCTGTAACCATTCCTGCAAAGAGAACAGCCTATTATAGGGAGGATAGTAGTCTCCGGACTCAGGGTGGTGGCTGGTAGGCTGGCAGCGGACAACTTCCATAAAACGATGTTCTGGCAATTCTTCAGATTCGTCACATGCAACCAGTCTGACTATTTTCCCTGGTTGATTAATCCGACTCCAGGAGTACTCTAGCAATTCACATTGCCAGTTGATGTAGGGCGACAGGTCGGTGCAGATTACCGTGTAAAAAGAGTTAAATGGGGAGTGCATGATTATTTCATTTTTTACATAACTATTATGATTTTTGGTCGACTAGCAATCTTGCCAAAAAAGAGGATTCTCTCTTAGGTATTCACGCCCATGAAATGGCATTTCCTCGTGTATGCCGTCATTGTAGTCGATGGTGTGATAATAGCAGCCCTGGTCGGCGACTTGTATATATCCTCGCAATCGATTGATGTAGGCAGAGAAAGTCGAAAGATCGGTTCCAATAAATCGACTGGCCCGTGCGCAGATAGCCTGCTCAACCAACCCCTCCCATACATAGGGAAAATCCTGGTCAACGCGGGGCAGCCAATCACTGATCGTATAAACTTTCGGTACTTTGAAAAAGCTGGCGAGTTGACGAAAAAACTCTGGGTCAGTTTCATCAGTGGCTACATATAGTGGTTTGTCTTTGCTTATCAACGATTGTACGTTGCTATGAATTCGGTCGACATCGAGTCGGGTTTGTTTATACTGAAAGTCATTGCGTCTAATGTGAAAAGCATTGAAGTCATCAAGTTGGAGCCAATGGCGTATCTTTTCTGCCCATGCAAATACTTCGTCACGGTAACGTACGTGATGTTTCAACAGGCGACGACAAAGTCGTGGCAGATGCTCAGTCTCCGTAGCCAGCATTGTTGCGACGGGTCCGAG
>JBLHGU010000040.1:0-30712 GCA_047615875.1 Parasphingorhabdus sp. | reverse complement strand
GTCAGCCGGAGGTGGTCGGTCTGTTTCAAGTGGCCCCGAAGCGCTGGATGAATGGGAACGGACGTTTGCAACGTCTCTTCATGCTCCTATGCGGTTGACCGCGCTCACATTACCTACGATAAAACAAAATCAAGGAGCCTATCTTTATATATGTGGGATGTATGCAAAAATCGGTATGGCAAAGATGGCTGCACATTGTGCTGCTCGACACGGCTTGGAAGGTTTTACCAAGGCACTATTCGAAGAAGTCCGCGAAGAAGGTGTTTGTGTGCATTTGCTTCATCCCGGTTTTGTGTATTCTTCTTTGACGAATACTGAGAAACTCGACCCTGACAAGATGATTCAGGCCTCCGATATTGCAGACATGGTCGCTATGGCATTGACTTTGCCCAAAAATGCTTGCGTGACGGAAATGATTGTCCGACCTCAGCGCTCGCCCTACAAATAGCATTCTTCCTACTACTGCACTTGTCTTGTGATGTCTCTAAAGAGCAAACAGGACCCATTCGTTGACAAGCGGATCCAGTCGAACCTTACCTACTGTTGTCATTCGTAGGATCGAAGCAGACTGACTCTAATTGCTTCAAAAACGTATTTACACGACGATCGGATGCTACCGCACTGGGACTAATATAGAAAATCAAACAAGAACTATTTCAGATTTCATGCTGTAAAGGACAAATAAAACTTCTTCTTTTTCACGCTGACCAATATTATTTTTTTCTAATGCTTCAAGCGCATCGTCAAGTACGGCGATAAATTCATCTCCGTCTATATTCATGCCCTTGTGAGTCGCGAGCATGTTTTTACCTTTATAGACATCCGGCCCACCTGTTCCTGAGATAAAGAATGTGGCAGCGCCATTCTTAACGGCGGCCACATCACTGCCTGCGTATCGAGGCGCAATGCGTGGATTTGCTAAATGTATATCCACAAGGTCACTGGCAATTTTAGTAATTCCTTCTGTTCCACCTAGTCTTTCGTAAAGTGAAGTTTCCAAGATTCATCGACTCGATTGTTATTGTAAGATTTTGACACTTTATCATAGAGGAAATAGCAATTCAAAAACATGGTCGCTAGTAAATAACAGGTGTTCGGTGCTGGCTGGCTTTGGTGATACGCCTTGCCCGCGACTGTGTCTTCAGGGCAAAACTGAGACAGATTGAAGCATATTCGACAGTCGCTAATGGGTGGCCTATCACTCTAAATAGTTGTCCAATCTAATCAAGACCTTTTTCGAAAACATGTCAGGTAAGATTCCGGCCTTTAAAATAAAACCACATAGTCAAGTGAATCAATTCTCACGCTCATCACTGTGAACCACAACCTCTAGCGCAACCGAACCAGGACGAAAATGAACACAGTCCATTAGCTCCTGCTTAAGACCCCGGGCAGAGTTATCATTCCACAGATTAAACATCTCGTCAGGGTCATCGGACAAGTTATACAGCTCACCTTCTTCGGAATTAAGCTCCACCGTCAGTCGAGCATTTTCCGTACGAATGGTTCTAAGTTTTAACTCAACACCAATGCGTTTCGGTGACACGTTCCACTCATTATAAACATGGTGCCTAACGGCCTCATCGTTTTGCAAAACTGGATCCAGACTTACGGCCTGGGCTTCATCATCCTGTTTTACATCAGCCCAGTCGTGGAAAGTTGCGGATAGGTCCATGGTGCTTACCGGACTGGAGACAATCTGATTCTCCTTGATGCCTGGCCCACGCATAATCATGCCGACTCTAAGCAGGCTGTCGTAATGCATTGGTCCTTTCAGATATAAACCATGATCACCAAGAAACTCACCATGATCAGCGGTAAAAATTACAATGGTATCTTCAGCAAGCCCACAATCGTTCAGGCTCTGCATAATCTTTCCTACACCATCATCAACAAAGGCAATCATGTTGTAATAGTTGGCGGTCATAGCCGCCAGTTGCTGATCGGTCTGGGGTTCGATACGTGAATACTCTGTGCGTAGCGTACGATTAATTTGCGTGCCCGTTGGTTGTTGCTCCAAAGAGGCGCGGTGCCACCACGGGCGTTTATCAAGATCACGTTGATGGGTCCGACTGATGTCTACTTCATCACTCTTGTGTAGTGATGCCCAGGGCTCAGGGCAGTCAAAGGGGTGATGTGGGTCGGGATAGGATGTCCACAGACAGAACGGTTGATCAGCGTTCTTTTGTTCTTCAAGAAAATTGATCGTTCTATCCGTTACCCAGGTGGTTGAATGCCATTCTGCAGGCAATGCTGAATTCCAGGTCTGTGCGGCATCAACTCCATAGCTACTAGATCGATCGGTACGCGAATCTTGTTGCCACAATTCCCAGGCATCTTTATGCGACCAGAACCAGCGTTCGAAATGTAATCCGCGAGGAGGTTTTTCACAAGGCAGCAAGGGATGCCAGTGCCCTAGAATCATCATTTCAATATCATTGAACCCCATATAAGGGCCGTTCCAGTCATCTGGAATATTCTCCGACTCCGAACGCATTTCCGGCGCACCCCAGGGGGTTGAACGGGCATCGTTACCAAAGTGAGCCTTGCCAATAAATTTACTGACATAGCCCGCCTTCGACAAGTTTCCGGCCCAGCCACGTTGCGCTACCGCCGGGTCCAGACTGATTTGATTGTCGTACACGCCATGGGTCAATGGCAGCATACCCGTAAGTATGGAGGCTCTTGCGGGTTGGCAAACAACATTGGGCGTAATAGCACAATCAAATCGGGTGCCCTGTGTCGCAAGTTGATCCAGATGCGGAGTCTTGATATTGCGCCCGGCAAATCCAAAACAATCGGGGCGGTGTTGATCAGAGGTAATCAGTAATATGTTGGGTCGTTTCATAGGTAAACAGAAAACCTTTGCAAAAGTCTGTGTAAGTTAGATTTAGGATAAAAATAGAAAGTCGCAATGATTTATTTTACCTCTGGCGCAGGTGTTGCCCCAGGAGCACCAAGTTTCATTGCAACTTCCCTGCCACCGAAACTGGCAATCATGGCATCCTGGTCGGCAAAGGCCTGTTGATTGGTTAACTCAGGGTCACAAATGTTCAATAACTCCTGATGCAATTCCGCTTGTTTTTCAGAACAGGAAGCAACGCCTGACAGGTTTTCAATTTCTTCGGGGTCTTTCTCCAAATTAAATAATTCCGGTTCAAACCCGACATAATAAATATACTTCCAGCTGCCTTTACGCAGCATAAATGCGCCACTGGTAGCACCGGCTGCATGATATTCACTGAACACCACGCGTTCTGAATCATGGGGCTCTCGCATAACGTCAAATAAAGATTCACCTGGAACCTTATGGGCCAATTCAGTATCGAAGTGGTCAACAATTGTCGGTGCCAGGTCAATCAAACTCACTGGCGTATCACAAACACCCACTGGCATATCTGAGCCACTGAAAATCAGGGGTACGGCGACTGCTTCTTCATAGTGGTTCGACTTACCCCACAAACCACGCGCTCCTATGTTATCGCCATGATCACTGGTGTAAATTATGTCGGTACTATCGGCTAAACCGGCTTCTTCCAACGCTGACATGATCAGGCCTACATTGTGGTCCATCCAGGACACCAATCCATAATAGGCAGATACGGCTGCCGCACGCTCATGGCTATCTTTAAACTTGGACTCATTGTCCATAAAGTCATTTTGTTTTTCGACCCAGGGGTGTCGTGTATAGCCATCTTTGGGATGTAACTTCACGTCCGGAAATCGATCCGTTGGATACATGTCAAACCATTCCTGGGGCACTACCAAAGGAAAATGTGGGGCAACCAAGCCGACATACAAACACCAAGGCTTGTTGATTTGATGGTCGGCTACGGCTTTTAACCACTGGATAGCACGCTCGGTAACAGCAGCATCATATTCGGTGTATTTGCTGGTTCCGGGGCCAATATAGTTACCCAGCATTCGATCAGGGCCTGTGTTTATTCTCCTTTCGTTTTCCCGACGCACTGATGCCCACACCATACCGATGCCATCGACCACCATCATAGCAAGATGCTTTTCATCAAATCCGTCTTCATCTTCCTGTTGCCGGTAATGCAACTTACCAATGGATTCTACTGGTATTCCTTTTGTCTGAAGCGCATGACCCCAACCGGGAATATCCCCGGTATAAGGCATAGCGTTATCCCACAGTCGATTGGTATGAGCGTATTGACCAGTGGCAAAACTGGCGCGAGCGGGCACACAGATCGGTGACGGCGTATACGCATTAGCAAATCTCGTTCCTCTGGATGCCAACTTATCCAGATTGGGCGTGCTGATTATGTTGTGATTGGCGCAACCTAGCAGACGAGACTGGTGTTCGTCCGACATCACAATGAGTAAGTTTTTAGACATAGTTATTTAACTGAAACCAACGTTTAACTAATGCTGCCGTTCGCGACGGGAATAGTGGAAAACAACATATACAGATAACAAAATAAAGATTACAGAGATCGGGCTTTTAAACAGAAACCATGGATCATTACCGGATGCAGAGAAAGCCTGGCGGGCATTGACCTCCAGATTACCGGCGAGTATGTAAGCGATAACAAACGGCAATACCGATATGTTCAAACGACGCATAAAATAGCCAAGCAATCCAAAACCAATGGCATACCAGACTGCAGCCAGATTGGTCTCTTCGACATAGATGGCAGTTAAGGTCACTAGTAACACACTGGGGATTAAATACTGTTTCGGCACGCGGGACATAATGCCCATATAGCGCATAAAAACACCACCTATTGTCCAGTTCGCTAGATTGGCAATAACCATGGTGGTAAAAATACCAAACACCATCACCAACTCAGGGTTCACTTCCTCTACAGTAAAACGGAAAACAGATGGGCCAGGATTAAAACCGCCAATACTATCCGTGGCCAGAATAAGAAACACCGCGGCAGCATTACCTGGAATACCCAAGGATAAAACCGGGATTAAGTTAGCACCGGAAACTGCACTGTTTGCGGCTTCCGTTGCGGCCACACCTTCTGGTGCACCTTTACCAAACTCTGGGCCGAGTTTATTTTTCTGCAGCTTGTGTTTGTTTTGTCCAGATGCATAACCCATGGTCGCTGCGAGCGTGGAACCAATGCCAGGCAAAGCACCGATCATAGTACCGATCACAGCAGAATTTCGAATGTAAGGAAATAGTCCCTTGATAGTGGCAAGCCCCAGGCGAGATTCACCTGCTAACGTACGCCCAGAACTTGCAAGTCGCTTTGCAGGATCGCGCATCATATCCTCTATGGATTTGAATACTTCACCCAAAATTAGCACACCCAATATCGCCGTCGCGATAGGAAAGCCGGAAGCTAAATTTTGCTGGCCCATGGTCAATCTTGGGTAAAAATCTTCGCCGGTGCCGACGTAGGCAATCAACATGCCTAATGCGGCTGATATTAATCCTCGGGCCGCAGAGCCACCAACCGCTGCGGAGATAAATGTAAGGGACAGAATTATTAGTGCGGTTTTCTCAGGCAGATCAAGATAGGCTTCAACAAAGACTGCCAAAAATGGTGCGCCAATAAATAACACCATATCCGAGAACGTATCACCAGAGGCTGAGGAGAAATGTGCTACCCGCAAAGCTTTACCCGCTTCTCCATTAAGGGTCATAGGATAGCCATCGCGGGTGGTTAGATAAGCATCTGGCGTACCCGGGGTATTAAACAGAATGGCCGGTACTGCGCCACCTACCGTCGCACCCTTCATTATGCCAATCAAAAATCCTACGACCGGCAGCAAGGCATCGGGGTTATAACCGAATACCGAAATAAGAATGGGCAGGCTGATGGCCATAGCCATGGGTCCAGCAAGACCCGGTGTAGAACCCACAACGATTCCAACCAGAAACCCACTGAGAACCATCACAACAGTGATGGGAATGCCAAAACCAAATATTTCAAATGCTGGCGCCGCGCTAAAAACAGCCAGCATGCCCGCCCAAATATAATCAAGCACGCCCATTAAACATCTCCATTGGGCGGCAATAATAAATCGTCAAAGGGTAAATCATAAACTATGATTAAGAACAGGGTGACACCAACGGCTACACCGATAGCTTTGAAGTTTAGTCTTCTTTCAATAATGAAAATCAGCCCAGCTATCAAACCTGTGCCGCCTAAGAAAAAGCCGATGTACTTCCAGGGCGCTGTATCGCGCAAACTGCGATAGGACTCGATTTCCGAGCCAAGAACATTGGCTATTAACACAACAATCTCGCCGGACCATCGCATTACGCTGAATACGATCAACATAACTAACAGTAGCTGGGAGAGAAAGCGCAGGTTGGAAATCAGTACCGTGCCAGTACTGGTTTCTCGTTTGTGGCCAAGCCAAAGCAACAAGCCTGCAACCAGGAGGATACTCGCTGCTAGAGTCGGTGCCATAGCGTCACCAATCTCCAACCGTCTGCGAATCTTTTCAACAATACCGGTTTCAGTATCGAGGGGAATCCAGACAAACAGAAGTAACAAGGCAAAGACTACGCTGGCCATTCCTACCAACTGTGCCGAATTAAATCGTTTGCTCATGCGGGATTAGAAATAAGAAACGGGCGATCTAAATGATCACCCGCGCTTTAATAATCTTAGGAAAACTCTGATTAATACAGGGCCTCCTTAGAATCATTCCGCAGACACAGCTAACAATGCTTCGGCGTTCTTGCCATCCTGCATAATAATATTGGTTAACTCTTCACCTTGAATGGCAACCACGCCACCAAATGCCTTGTTGATAAAACCATTCGCTTTCGAAGAAGAATCGCTAATTGCGTCAACTATGGCAGAAGAAAGTGCACTCCTCGCTTCATCGGATAATCCTGCCGGTGCTGCGAATACGAAATAACCATCGGCATTAAAATCCACGCCCAATTCCGCCAGGGTGGGCGCATCGGGTGAAAGTTTCAATTTTGTGGAAAGACCAGAGGCAAGATTAACCATGTCGCCAGCTTTAACCGCTTTGCCTTGAATACCTGCGCCCCAACCAACGTCCAAATCGCCTGCGTTCAAACCGTTCATTACGCCTTTACCACCTTTAACCATCACGGTATTAAACTCGACACCGTGTTGTTTGCCAAGCAGATAGGCCAGGTCAGCCAGCTTGGGGCTCATTGCGCCAAAGCGAATGCTCTGCCCGCCTTTGGCTGCCGCCACAACATCAGAAAAAGTACCCCAGCCTTTCTCAGTTTTAGCCACTATGCCCATCTGAAAGCCAGCAGTGGTGGTAAGAAAAGTAAAGTCTTCCGCAGTATAGCCAGCGTTCTTGGCTGCCTTCATGTTATAGGCAAAGCTTTCCGTTACCGCCATACCGATAGCCGTACCGTCACCGGGCTGATCTTTTAAAGCCTTGGCTAAATTAGCGCCGCCCTTGCCAGTCACTTGCTCAGGAATAATTTTCCAACCTTTGCTCGCTTCGATGGCCTCTGCGATCATGCGGGCCTGGGTGTCGACACCACCGCCTGCCTTAAATGCGATCATCAATTTAATCGGGCCACTTGGGGCCCATTCAGCTTGAACAACACCCGTACCAATAGCAGCCAAACCTAACCCTAAGGCACTGCCAATAATTAGCTTTTTAAACATGCTGTCCTCCACAATATCAGGTAAATGTGATATGAGCTTGACGTAATAAAGTTGACCTGTCAATTACTTTGGCTTCAAAATCCCGTTACACCTTTCAATGGGCAAAAGCCAAAATGGACCAACATAAAAACCAGCTTTCTTCACGGGATTTACGCCAGTTCCTCACCTTTAAGTTTTCGCGGGCACAGGCCAAGCTAAACGCACAGGCTAGTCATGTACTCAAGGGAAACTGTGAGTTAAGTCTGGTGCAATGGAGAATACTGGCTCTACTGGCCAGCAGCGGCCCCACCAGCGCGAGCCAGTGCAGCCAACTAGGGGCTATCGACAAGGGACAATTTAGTCGTAAGGTCAAATCACTGATTAAGGATGGATTGGTTAAATCCACTGTGAGCAAAACCGACGCCAGACAACAACAACTCTCTGCAAGCGCCAAAGGAAATCGGCTTTATCATCGCATTCTTCCTATCATGCAAGCACAACAAACCTATCTTCTATCGAAGCTAACCGCTGGTGAACAGGATATGTTGCTCACAGTTCTGGATAAATTAGATCAGGCTGCGGAGCACAAGGATTTTTCGGTCTAATCAATTCCCTGCCCCACTTAAGCAACACCTGCTTTTGCTGCATCAATAGTAAATTGATATTATTTCGCTGAAAATTGCGGCAATTTCCTTTTAGGGAATGCCATGATTCTCTTCCTTGCCATCGGGATATTTTGCAAAGCGATCTCGCCCACTATGAATCTGATCAGCACGTGGCCATTGCCAGCCGCCAAATTGGGTTGCTTGATAGTCCTGGAAAGTCTGTCTAATCTCAGATTCAGTATTCATCACAAATGGACCATGCTGAGCTACCGGTTCTTCAATTGGTCGGCCCTGGAGCAAGAGCATTGACGCTGATTGATCTGATGAATTGATCAGCGTGGCAGTCTGATCAGATTGCAATCTTAGTAACGCCTCGGGTTTGAATTGTTGCCCTTCTACCTGAAGACACTGCCCTGCATAAAAATACAAACTGCGCGACAAGTTACTGCCAGCTGGGGGCAATTGCCAGGTAGCACCAGCAGCCAGGTTTATGATCCAGACAGCCACGTCATTACCCTTATCAGCAGCCCATGAATCCGCTGGAGGTAACGGAGGTTGAAGACCTTCAAGTTCCCCAGCAATAACTTTAACATTCACCGAATTGCCATTCGCATCTTGCGTCTCATATAGCGGTACGTTTTCCGACCAGAACATCTTGAAATCTGGTTCAACCATTTTGCTGCGGGCAGGTAAGTTAAGCCAAATTTGAAATAACTCCAGCTCGTTTTTGCGGTCTTCGTTTATCAATGGGAACATCTCTGAATGCTGCACACCACTACCAGCTGTCATCCATTGCACATCGCCATAGCCGTACCGACCCGCCGCACCCAGGGAATCAGCATGATCTACCAAGCCCTTGGTTACGACTGTAATCGTTTCAAAACCCCGATGTGGGTGACAAGGAAAGCCGGGGACTGTCTCGCCGTGATACATGCGCCAACCATCCTTGATAGTGAAGTCCTGGCCAATTTGTCTACCGGCCAAAGATGTGGCAGGACCCGACTGACCATTGCCATTGGGGAAGTAATCATGATGATAGGCACAGAATAAAAATGGATCAGCCGTTTGCCATGGGAAACCCAGTTGTGTGGAATCTATGAGTGCACTCATGTTGTCTGTTCCTGAAATTTGTTTACGATTGGTTTGGTGTCAGTTTATTACACATCGCTACATTGTTTTGTGCGGAATAACTGGTTGTTTTATCAAGTCGTAATATAATGGGTGCATCACTCCTCTCAAATACCCTACCTATATTGCTTAAATGACTCCACGCCCAAACAGAAATGCAAAGATTGTGGCCACTCTCGGTCCAGCCAGTAACGACACTGAAACTATTCGAGCATTGGTTAACGCCGGTGCAGACGTATTCAGACTCAACTTTAGTCACGGCGAACATAGCGACCACCGCGATCAACTACAGCGCATTCGGGATCTGGAAAAAGAGCTTCAACATCCCATCGGGATTTTACTGGACTTACAGGGCCCCAAACTTCGAGTAGCCACCTTCGCGGATGGACCTGTGCTACTTCGCGAAGGAGATGAATTTCAACTTGACCTGGATCCAACACCGGGAAACCAGTCGCGAGTGCAACTTCCTCACCCGGAGATTCTTCAATCACTGCATGCTGGAGCCACTCTGTTGCTAAATGATGGACGCATACGACTCGAAATTCTAGAGTGCGATAGCAACATGGCACGCACACGGGTAGTTGTTGGTGGCGAGCTTTCAGACCGTAAGGGGGTCAATGTACCCGGTGTTACTTTGCCAATTTCCGCCATTACAGAAAAGGATCGGGAGGATCTGGCTTTTGGGCTTTCTCTGGGCGTGGATTGGGTTGCCATGTCTTTTGTACAAAGACCAGAAGACGTAGATGAGCTACGTGAGCTAATCGGCAATCAAGCTGGTTTAATGACTAAACTTGAGAAACCCTCGGCTATTCAACATCTCGACGCTATTATCGATCGCTCCGACTCAGTAATGGTGGCACGAGGTGATCTAGGTGTGGAAATGCCTCCTGAAGAGGTGCCTGGCATTCAGAAACAGATTATTCGTGGTTGCAGACGTGCCGGCAAGCCAGTGGTGGTGGCAACCCAAATGCTTGAATCAATGATCCAGTCCCCTACCCCCACCAGAGCCGAAACCACCGACGTGGCGACTGCTATCTATGATGGTGTTGATGCCATCATGTTATCAGGTGAAACGGCCGTTGGGGCCTACCCGGTTGAAGCGGTATCGATGATGCACCGCATAGCCTGCAAGACTGAAACAGATTCTTTTTATAGAGAATCCGTTGATACCTTCAAGCCAGAGCCCAAGGCACAAAGTGGTGATGCGATTTGTGCGGCAATGAGTCGTGTTGCGGAAATTATGGATGTAAAAGTTGCCGTGACCTATACAGATTCCGGCTCTACCAGTATGCGTGCAGCCCGAGAACGACCCGGCGTACCCATTCTGAGCCTGACGCCTTTAGTCGCAACCGCACGCAAACTACAATTGGTGTGGGGTGTGCATGCTGAAATTGCAGTTGCTGCGGATGATGTAGATGAAGTCGTTTCAACGGCCTGCCAGATTGCCGTACAAGAAGGCTATGCAGAACTTGATGATCACCTGGTCATAACAGCTGGCATGCCATTTAGAGTTCAGGGCAAAACCAATCTGTTGCGGATAGTCAGAATTACTCACGAACACCTTCAGGCCAATAAACCAGTATCAGCGAGCTGAGTTATAACAACTATGCCCCAAACTCTTCATATCATCATGAATCAGAAATATCTGGATTCTGAACGTTTACCCGGTAAAACAGCAGTGGTATTCGACGTGTTGTTGGCGACGACAACGATTGCCATGGCCTTGAATGCCGGAGCCAGCGAAGTTTACACAGTGCCCGAAGTGGAGCAAGCGAGACAGCTCGCTCTTCAATTTAACGATCAAAACAGTATTCTGGCTGGGGAAAAGGATGCTCTGGTTCCACAAGGCTTTGAATCTTTTTTGCCGACTCAGCTCGCAACCAACCCACTCGACGGCAAGCGACTCATCCTGGTATCAACCAACGGTACGGTCGCGCTACATAATGCGTTAAACGCTAGCAGCATTTTAACCTGCGCTATTGTTAATATAGGTGCAGTAGCCGAGCATTTACTAACACAACATAACAGTGGCACCATTCTGCTGGTATGTTCAGCGTCCAGACATCGATTCAATATTGAGGACTTTCTGGGGGCGGGCTTGCTGGTTGGGCGTCTAAACAAGCTGGCACCAAACAGATTCAACCTTACTGATTCAGCAACTGCTGCGTTACACCTGGCACAGACTGATAATACGGAATTTATTTTAGCGCAGTCTCGAGTTGGACGCGTTCTAGCAGATTTGGATATGCATGATGACGTGATTCTTTCTGGCAAACTGGACCATTACAATGTTGCTCCGAAGCTGGTTTCAGGCCGACTAATAAATGCCAGTAAATAAGTTTTGGCGAACGACATAACTTAGTGCAATGGTCTATGTAATTCGTCCCATGAGGAGAAGTTTAAGCTCGGGCAATTGGTAAAGAATACGATTGACCACCGTGCACAATCTGGACTCACGTCCTGAACACCTGGCGAATGCACTACATCATGCCAGGCTGGTTTTATCGCACCGTCAGATGCCTGATAGAGCATCCAGCCCGGCATAAATAATGCTTGGCCCGGTTGGTGAAATATTTCTGTCAGCAGATGATTATCACAGCAACCAATGCGCAAACCCGGCGCACTATCTCCTATAGCCAGGGTACTAAACCCTTTATCAAAATGAGCCTTTGCACAGAAGCTATGTGACGATCTAGGCGAATAACTTAAAAACCTCAATGTACCGTCCCGCAAAACTTTACCATCGTACAAATGGTGCAGATAATCTGGTAGATGATTGTTAAAAACATTATAGAGCGCCTCTGCTATCTTCCCGTACAAATAGGCAGCAGAGTCGAAAAAATTAGAAATCTCATTATGCCCCTCCACCAGCTCTCGGCAGTGTGGTTGAACTAATAAATTTGGATTCCAGTGAAAGAACTGTTTGGGGTCCTTTGTGTTGAGATCTGATTTATCGGTGTAACCATCTGCACTGGCCCGTTCAACACGGGCTGGAAAATGTAACTGACGCTTAATAGAATCAGGTAGCGACAAAAATTTCAGAAACCGATCGGCTGCCAGTTTAATCTCCTGTTCTGACACAGAAAACGCCACCGGCACACAGTGCCGCGCTTCCAACTGCCGCGTAAATTCACCCATTAATTAGAGCTTTTGTTCAAACAGTTCAGTCATCGCTTGCCACGATAATTCATCAGCCATCTTTTGGTAGCCGACAGGTATACCATATTTTGCCCCGTTTCCATCAGCCTCCTGGCTGGTAAACCCGTGTTGCGCACCGGGATATACCACAACCTGATAGTCTGCCTCAGCCTCATCCATTTCCTGTCGAAAATTAGCAACATCCTGCATAGAAACCATTTCATCACTTTCACCATGACAAACCAGAATGGAAGCCTGTACTTCGCCAGGAGCTGGTTTGTGAAACGAACCTAACGAACCATGAAAGCTGGCAGCTATCTTCAAAGGCATACCAATTCTAGCCATATGCAAGGCCATGGCACCGCCAAAGCAATAACCCATGGCGGCACATCGCCCGGCATCCACACCAGATAGCGCCTTACCAGCATCAAACCCAGCTTGCAAACGAGCGGTGCCAATAGGCATATCCTGTAGGACCGAGCTCATTAACTCGTTTGCCTGGGTTGGATTTTCTGCCACCAAACCACCACCGTACATATCGATTGCCAAAGCGTTATAACCCAACTTTGCGATACTGTTAACCCGAGACTTAATGTAATTATTAACGCCCCACCACTCATGAATAACGATTACTAAAGGGCGGGGGTTGTCGCCATTTTCGATCAACGCGGCATAGCCCTGATGATCCACACCGTTGCACTGGTATTCAACAACTTGATTGATGACATTTGCCATAATAATTTTCTCTGTTTGTACTGATTATTTAAGTCCGATTTGTCTGCAATATCACAGAACACCAATTTTATTGATCGGTTTTGCGGGCATGGCTTAATAGTATTCCAGGAACCGCCTCATTTTCACCCAAATAGGCAGCTATGCGAATCCTGATTTCTGGATACTCCTGCTGAACAATCTGAATTTCTCCGGGAATATCCTCTACCACATGACGACCCGCAGAAAGAAAATAGGGTAGTACAATTATCTCATCAATACCGGACTTTACTAGCCCTCGCAGCCCTTCAGGAATAGAAGGTTCCGCCAGCTCCAGAAAGGCAAACTTCACCTGATCGTAGTCTTTGGCAATTGCCTCCAGTCTGCCAGTTAACTGCATTACTTCCCTATTGGAAGCTTCGCGTCGGCTACCGTGGGCAACCACCAATAATGCTTTCATGACTTATGACTTACCAAGGCTCGCTGCCCTGGATCTGCGCATCTCCAGGGTAGAGTCGTCTGCGGGCTCTTCAACCCAATGAGTTAATTGCTGCTTTATCAACTGATTTAAAACCTGCAAGTGTTCAGTGGAATCATTTAAACAGGGAATATAACCGTAACTTGATCCACCACTGCTCAAAAATACGTCACGATTTTCCATCGCAACCTCTTCCAGAGTTTCCAGGCAATCGACACTGAAACCGGGGCAAATCACGTGGACATTAGCAACTCCCTGGTTAGCTAATTCGGACAAAGTTTTGTCGGTATAGGGTTCGAGCCATTTTTTGGGGCCCAAACGACTCTGAAAGGTAACTCGATAACGACATGGGTCAAGCTGCAAAGATTCTGCCAACAGTCGGGCAGTTTTTTGGCAATAACAATAATAAGGATCGCCCGCTTCAAAGTAAGCCTGGGGTATGCCATGAAATGACATGACCAACATATCGGGTTCATCATTACTTTGCCAGTATCTGCGAATCGAATTAGCTAGTGCGGCAATGTACGCAGTATTATCGTGATAGGTCTTGATAAATCGAAGTTCTGGTTGATTTCTCCAGCTGGAAAGTTCATGAGCCACTTCGTCAAAAATTGAGGCGGTAGTAGTGGCCGAATACTGTGGGTAAGCAGGCAAGATCAAAACTCTATCAACTCCCTCAGCCGCCAGCGAGCGCAACCCAGAGGCGATAGACGGCTGTCCATAGCGCATTGCCAAACTTAGTTTCACCTGACCGTTCCAGTCACTATTCAGAATAGACTCCAAACCTTTTTGCTGTGCAAGGGAATGCAGCATCAAAGGCGAGCCCTGTGCTGTCCAGATTTTTTTGTAAGCTGCGGCAGATCGCTTTGGCCGGGTGTTGAGAATTAGTAGATTTAATACTAACCACCAAAGCGGTCGTGGTAACTCAACCACTCGAGGGTCCCACAGAAATTCTTTTAAAAAGCATCGGACAGCAGCGGTCGACGGTGACGTAGGAGTCCCAAGATTAACCAGCAAGACCCCTGTTCTAAGCGATGTTGTATGGGGATCTGACAAGTAGTTATTGTATTTCAACGTATTGTGGACGATAAGTAGATATTGAGAAGGCAATCGAATAACATCGACATGATAAAACTTTTGTGCATCATTGATATACTCGCTATTAAGACCAAATTTACTTTATAGCTTTTGTTAAATCCACCCCAAACCAGTTCAAAACAGTTAATAATTAGATACAATTACATTTTTAATTCTCTGGAGTAAATAAATGGACAATGCCCTTGAAAGCCTGAGCGGCTATTCCCCGCTCCTTGTTAATTCTGTAAAAGCCCTGGTGTTTTTGGTTGTTGGTTACATGGTCGCAGGACTGATATCTCGACTAATCAGTCGACGGGTCACCGAAAGCGAAACAATTGACAATACGCTGGGAGTTTTCCTGGCCTCACTAGTACGCTATTTAATTCTAATTTTTGTCCTGATTGCTGTTCTGCAATTATTTGGTTTTCAGGCAACTAGTTTAATCGCCGTTTTAGGTGCTGCTTCTCTTGCTATCGGTCTTGCTTTGCAGGGGACGTTAACCGATATAGCCTCGGGATTTATGTTAATAATTTTTCGACCCTATAAATTAGAACAGTACGTTGATATTGGCGGAACGTCTGGAACCGTAAAAGACATTAATATTTTTTGTACCCAACTTTTGACCCCCAATAATATCCAGATCATCCTGCCAAACAGCAAGGCCTGGGGTAGCATAATTACTAACTACTCACATAACGATACCCGCCGGCTGGATTTAAGCTTTGGTATAGACTATGCAAATAATGCTGATGTTGCGATGGAAATCATTCGTAAGATTGCTGACGCTGACAGCCGAGTAAAAAAGGAACCGGAAGCCTGGGTTCGCTTGGTAAACCTGGGCGAGTCCTCAGTAGATCTTGGGGTAAGATTATGGTGTGATTCCAGTGACTTCTGGGAACTGAAATGGAGCATGTTAAAAGCTGTCAAGGAAAAATTTGACGAAAATAACATCTCCATCCCCTATCCACACAGCGTAGTAATCAAACGGGATTAGCAGTACTTATCATGAAGGTATTTTTACATAGTTGGATAACAGCGTTACTTTTCACACCATTATTGGGTATGGCGGACGCTTTACCCATCAAAGCAGGTCTTTGGGAAATCACCAGTACCACAACCAACACTTTTACCGGAAGCAATACCCAGACTAACAGGGAGTGCATCCGGGAGAATGAGTTTGATCCACAGAAATTGTTACAGGATGCTCAGGGCTGCAAGGTAGCCGATAGTAAACTAAAGCGAAAAACCCTGACCTTCACTATGCAATGTGATATTCAGGGTGTTCAGGGTTCAGTAGACGGCGTGTTTAAAACCCGTGGTTCTGAGGCAGAAGGTACTATGCTGATTAAAATGGATATGGGTGGCATGGAGCTAAAACTCGACTCCAGCTGGAATGGTCAACGCATTGGAGGCTGTTAGTCAATGAAAATAATCACCTGGAATGTGAATGGTATCCGCGCAGCAGAACGCAAAGGTGAGTTGCAAAATCTGTTACTAAAAGAATCACCAGATCTATTATTGTTGCAGGAGATCAAAGGCAATTCAGATCAATTTAGTGCGTTTTTAACCGCCAATTCGGACTATCTGCAACACTATCACAGCGCTGAAAAGAAGGGTTATGCCGGCACTGGCCTTTGGCTGGCGAGAACTTTTGCAGAGCCACTACGCGATGTAAATTTTTCGACCAGCGTTATTGGTCTTCCTAGCGCCAACGAGGGACGCGTATCTCAGCTGGATTTCAAACTAAAGAAATCTACCTATAGTGTACTTTCCATCTACTTTCCAAATGGTGGTAAAAGCCCTGACGCCTGGCTGCAAAAACTGGTCTTCTACGATCGGATTCACGATCATATGAATTTGTTAAGAGAGGCCGGGCGCAAGGTAATCGTTGGTGGTGATATGAACGTTGCTCATACAGAGATTGACATAGCCCGGCCGAAGGGCAATGACGGCAAGATTGGCTTCCACCCCGATGAACGTGCGTGGATGGATCGATTACATGACGATGGTTGGGTTGATGCCTGGCGAGGCAAGAATCCAGGGGTTGTTGATGTGTATTCCTGGTGGAATGTAATTACCAAAGCACGTGAGCGTAACGTCGGCTGGAGAATAGACTATTTTCTTATTGAGAAAAAACTGTTGAAGAACATACAACAGGTTGAATACCTTCACGAGCAATTGGGATCAGATCACTGCCCTCTTAAGATAATAATCTAGCCCAACTCTATATAATTCAGAGTTACTGTTTACTGAAGGGGTTGAAGATTTACAATTCCGCCAACAGACTGAATTCTGTCCCATTGGTCTATTGATTGTGTCAGAGCAACTGTGAAGATTGAATACCTGAGGCTGCCAGCGTAATATCGAGTGCAGAATTAGCCCCGGGAGGCAGGCTCGATATAGTTTAAATCCGGGCCGAGATACAAAATTAACATTTCCTACCCATGATTTCAGTACTTTTAATAGAAGATAACCCTGATAATGCAGACTTAGTTTGCGCGTATCTGGACGGAGTATTCGACATCGAAGTCGTTACTAACGGTCCCGATGCAATAAGCTATCTGGAATCTAACGTTGATCAATTGCCCAGAGTGCTTCTGTTAGATATATCTCTACCTGGCATGGATGGTACAGAACTTTTACGTTTACTGCGTCGGGACAATCGCTTTGAGGCGCTGCCTGCTATTGCATTGACCGCCCATGCGATGAAAGATGATAAAAACCGACTTCTAGCTATCGGTTTTGACGATTATATAAGCAAGCCGATAACTGATGATCAGTTGCTAATTGATGCCATAAACAAACAATCTGGAGGAAGAATTCTTGAAGATTGATCCAATGGCACTTTTAGGCGCGCAAAAATTTAAAATGCGTCCACTGACCTGGACACTGGCTGTTATTCTGATAGCACTGGCGTTAAATACTGCTGGCCCCTCTTTAATCAGTATGGATGCTGAAACGCAGAAGTGGATGGGGCTATTTCTTGCGCTAGTCGGCTTGGTTACCGGTGGAGTTATGATCCGCAGGATGAATAGTCGCATGGCCAAACTTGCCCAGGTTGCCGAAACTATTGGTAAAGGCGATTATTCCGCACGCAGCGAGGACGCAGGTGAAGATGCAATAGGTTTACTCGGTAAAACACTTAATAGTATGGGCAGTAAAATCGAGGAAGCAGTTGCGGATATTACTCGGCAACAGGAAATCCTTGAAAATCAACGCGGCGAACTCAGGCAGCGTAACGAGGACTTGTCCAGTGAATACCAACGTCAAAGTGAGTTTGGGGAGTATCTCGCTTCATTAAACGCAGTCGATATTAATACTTTGGGGGACAGAGTAATCGGCACTTTGGGTCGTGTTTGTCAATCTCAGTTCGTGCTTTTCTACTTGTATGATCCAGATAACAGGGACCTTAATCTGGTTTCAAGAAATGGTGTAGATAACACCGTATTATCCGCATTGAGCGAGCGTTCCAATGCGGGATTTGCCCTGCAATCTGTTGAAACAGGTCAAGTAATTTCTGTAGATAATGTAGAAAACCTGCAATTACCCGGTATTGATCTAGGCATAGGTAAAGCACAAATTAGTTCCGTTGTAGCGGCCCCAATTTTATTCCAGAGCGTGAGTTTGGGCGTCTTTGTCCTGGCCCAAACCCATAGTGTCAGTGAGACCCAGCTAGGTATACTTAAACAACACCTCGATGCCTTTGCTAGCGCGTTGAACAACTCATTAAACTATAAAACGGTTCAACAACAATCGGTGCGTCTTGAACAGGCCAACATGGAACTGGTTGAAGCCGATAGATTACGCAGCGAATTCGTAGCTAATATGAGTCATGAATTACGAACACCACTCAATTCGATCATTGGATTTTCTGGCATTCTGCAGAAAAATCGTGACCATAATCTGACCAAAAAAGAGTTGGGCTATGCAGAGAAAATCAATCGAAATGGCAAGCATCTGCTGGATCTTATTAATGACATCCTGGATCTATCCAAGATTGAATCCGGGCGAATGGAGCTTGACCTCAAGCCCACACAAATTGATGCAGTAATTAATGACGTTGCCGACCTGTTACAACACCAGGTTGAGGCACAAGGTTTAAAACTCTCTTTGAGTATTGACGAGAGTGTGCCGGAGCTACATCTTGATAATCAAAAAATTAAACAGGTGATTATCAATCTGGTAAGCAATTCCATTAAATTTACCGAGAAAGGTGAGATTCAACTTGCAAGCAAAAACTGTATTGAGGAATCCGAAGAAATAGTAATTACGGTAATGGATACCGGTATCGGCATAGCTGAAGATAAACTCGACACCATCTTTGAAGCATTTCGCCAGGCAGATGCCAGCACCACCAGAAAATACGGCGGCACCGGCCTTGGCCTGGCTATTTCTAGAGCTTTTGTCGAGCGCATGGGTGGCAAACTAGCGGTTAGTAGTGTTGAGGGCCAAGGCAGTACATTTGAAATTCGTCTAAGCTGTAAAAATCAACCCACCACATCACAATCACTATCTAAAAAGCTCGCCATAGAAGAGACAGAAGTTACCACGAGCACCGAGGAAAACGTCGAGCAAACTTATGAAGCTGCTAAGGTTACCTCATCTGATTCGAAGCTACCCAATCGGCATAAAGTAAAACGGGTATTAATAATTGACGATGATGTCGACGCTCGAGAGCTATTGAGCAACTATCTGACAGATCAGTGTGACGAAATTATCACGGCTCAAAACGGCGAAGAAGGTCTGCAGAAAGCCAGACAATACAAACCGAATTTGATTACTCTGGACTTAATGATGCCTGGTATGAATGGTTGGGAAGTATTAAACAAACTCAAGCAGGATGACGAGTTGGCAGAAATTCCAGTAATAGTGATTAGCATTGTTGCTGAAACCAGACGTGCTGCTGTGCTGGGAGCCGTGGACGCTATCACTAAGCCAGTGTCCCAAACCAAACTAAATCAGGTTTTGCAACGCTGTCTTGGTGGTCAAGATCTCGATGGTGCCCGTCTTTTGGTAGTAGATGATGAAGCTGATGCACGAGATCTAATCTGTAATTTAATGACTGATCAGGTGGGAGAAATTCGCACTGCCGCCAACGGTAGAGAAGCGCTTGCCCGACTCGAACAATACATGCCGGACTTGATCATACTGGATCTCATGATGCCGGTCATGGATGGGCTGTCCTTTCTGCGTGTGTTAAGAGCTGACAAGAGGTTTTTTGGTATTCCGGTAGTTGTAGTCACCGCAAAAAATCTAGGTGAGAGTGAAAGACGGGAACTGGAATTGAGAGTGGCTGCTGTTGTACAAAAAGGCGACGATCAATTAGCCGACAGGTTAACAGAGGTAATCAATCATGCCGCTTGAAGAAATGTATCAGGATCAGGTAGAGCATGTATTAGGCGAAACAACTATTCTGGTAGTTGACGATAACCAGGACAACCTGGACTTGATGGAAGCTTTGCTGCTTGATGACGGCTATGATGATGTCATTTGCGTGAACTCAGGCAAACTAGCACTTACCGAGCTGGATGCCAACGAGGCTATTGGGTTGGTATTACTAGATATCATGATGCCCGATGTGGACGGCTATCAGGTATGTCATTCGATTACCAGCAATCCACTGCTGCAACATATTCCAGTCATTATGGTAACCGGCGGAGCGTTGCGTCAAAGCGAGGCTCTTGAAAAAAGTTTCAAGCTTGGTGCCATGGACTACATCTCCAAGCCGGTAAATGAAATTGAATTACGCTGGCGAGTACGATCGGCTCTTGTTCTTTATTGTGAACGAGTAATTCGTCGCAGAAAGTCAGATGAGCTAGCCGCAAGCGAAGAGAAGCTACGCGGTCTATTTGAGAACTCAATGGACGAGTTCGCTATGATTGATCCACGTTCACTCAGACTAACTTCTGTAAACGACGCAATAGAAAAGAATAGCGGCTATAGCAGAGAAAGCCTGGTTGGTCAGGATTACACTGTTCTCTATCACCCCAGTCAACGCCGTGTTGAAGCATCAGCAATGAAAGCGTTGCAACGACGTGGCTCGGTGAGATACGAAAGTCTACGCACAAAAATAACTGGTGCACCCTACCCTGTGGATGTACAGGTAACCCGAATTGGAGAACCCGGTAGTGATGTCTATTTTCTGGTGCAACGAGATATAAGCGAACGCAAAAGTCACGAAGAGCAGATGCGGCAAATGTCGGAACAACTAAGCTATCAGGCCGCACATGATGCACTCACCGGATTACCCAATCGACGCGAATTTGAAAACCTTTTGAAACAGGCCATAGCCACCGCCACGATGGAAGATCAGACCCATACACTTTGTTATATGGATCTCGATCAGTTCAAAATAATCAATGACGCCCATGGGCACATTGCCGGGGATGAAATTTTGATTCAGGTGGCCGGGTTAATGCGGCAAAGAATACGTCAATCAGATACATTGGCGAGACTTGGCGGCGACGAATTCGGTCTTCTGTTACACGGATGTGATTTGGACAATGCCGAGTCTATCGTTCAGAGCATGTCCGACATTTTGAATGAGAATGCATTCCAGTGGGAAGATAAAACATTCAGCATCAGTGCCAGCTTTGGTCTGGTTGCTATCCACGTTAACAGCGGTGGCGTTACTGAACTTTTATCCGCAGCGGATGCTGCCTGCTATGCTGCGAAAGATCTGGGCCGAAATCGTATTCAGATATATCGGGAAGACGATGGTATGTTGCAAGTGCGACATACAGAAATGCAATGGGTTAATGGCATTAATCGAGCGTTAAATGAAAAACGTTTCACACTGTACGCGCAACCTCTGATGGCGCTCGGCGAAGGTGAATCAAGAGAACATCATCACTGGGAGATTTTGCTGCGTATTATTGACGAAGAAGGTCAACTTGTGTCCCCTGCTGCATTTATTCCCGCAGCTGAGCGCTTCCATATTATGCCCTCAATCGATAAATGGGTTGTGCCTAGTGCATTGGAGCTAATCAAAGCAAAGCTAAAGTCCAGCACCACCAATAGCCCACAAAAATTGTTTGGTCTAAACCTGTCGGGCAGTGTGCTTGGCAATGATCATACATTACGTTTTATAAAGGACTCTGTTAATGAATCCGGAATCCCACCGCAGTGTCTGTGTTTCGAGATCACTGAAACTGCGGTTATACAGGACCTTGAAAAAGCCATTGATTTTATTAAGGAATTAAGGGAGATGGGTTGTCAGTTTGCACTAGATGACTTTGGCAGCGGCTCCTCCAACTTTTCCTATTTAAAGTCTTTACCAGTCGATTATATAAAAATTGATGGGATGTTCATTCGTGGCGTCGTAGATGATCCATTGGCACGTACAATTGTCGAATCAATTAACGATATTGCCCATGTTATAGGTGTTAAAACCATCGCAGAGTTCGTCGAGAATGACCAGATAATAGAAGTACTTGAAGAAATTGGTATTGATTATGCCCAAGGGTATGGCATCGGCAAACCGATACCATTCACCGATATATTGGAATAATTGTCGAGTCAAATATTGACTAAAAGTGTGCTTCCTAGCGAGTCGGGAAACAGGCAAGGGTGTCGGCCAGATCGGGATACAGGAATTTATAGTTTAGCAATTCCAATAACCGATCGTTTTTAATTCGGCGTGACTCAGCCAGGTAAGATAGCATTCCCGGTGATAGTTCGAGCTTGGCCTGTTGCAGAGAAACCTGCGGTGGCAAAGGTAAGCCGACCGCACTGGCAATTTGATTAAAATACTCAGTCATCGTACACGGATTGCCGTCACACACATTAATCACACCGGATGACAATTCCCGTTCTGCAACCAACAGACTAATTCTGGCCAGATCTTCAGCGTGGATTCGATTAGTAAATGGCGCTTCATGATCACACAATACCGGCAGGCCTTTGCGCAAACGTTCCAAAGGCAACCGATCCTGGGCATAAATACCGGGCACTCTTAAAATCATATAGGATCGGTCATAAGTCGTGGCCCATCGAATTATCTGCAATTCAGCATCGAGACGACGCCGTGCCCGATCGGTTCCCGGTGCGACAATGGTGTTTTCGTCTATCCAGTTACCCTGACAATCACCATAAACTCCCGTTGTGCTAATCAGTACGATTTTTTTCGGTTGTTGGCGTATTCGAGCCAGGAATGCGGCAAGTCGAGAGTCTTTTTTGCCTTCTCCAGGTGGCGGAACCAGATAGATTACAACGGCATCTTTAGCGATCTCGAAGTCCTCAAGTTTCGATGAGTCAAAATCTACTTGCTGCGTATTCAATCCTGCACTTTGGCATAACACTAAAGATTTCGAACTTCGCACAACCGCTAGAAAGGAATGGTTTTGAGCTAATTCGCACGCGGCAATCCTCTGCCCGATATCACCACACCCTATTAGCTGAAAATTTTTACCACTCAAATTCAAGTTACCAATTGACCAGAGGCTATTATCGGTTCAAAATTTCCCATTGCACAACATTACACCGCAATAATTAATCAAATGACTAAATTAGACGAGCAAACTATAAATACATTCAAGACTCAGGGCGTGGTGAAGCTGAATGGCGTTTTTACTGACTGGGTTGAGGAATTACAAGCCGGTGTGGAAGAAAACATGACCAATCCGGGACCATTCCATAGGGAGTATTTGCAGCAAGATGAAGGTGGCAGATTCTTCGGTGATTATTGTAACTGGAGCCGTATTAGCCAGTACCATAATTTTGTATTCAATTCTCCCTGCGCAGCTATCGCTCGGCAGTTGATGACCTCGAAGCAATCGAGATTTTTTCATGAGCATGTACTGGTTAAAGAACCTGGCACAGGTAAATCAACTCCCTGGCATCATGATCAACCCTATTATTGCGTAGATGGGAAGCAAGTGGTGAGCTTCTGGATTCCCCTCGATCCTGTGCCTGAATCTACCTGCCCAGAATTTATCGCCGGCTCCCATCTTTGGAATAAGTGGTTTATTCCGACCAAATTCAGTGGCGTAGAATACGATCATTCCGATCCTGATCTAGATCATTTACCCGATATTGACGCTAACCGGGAGCAATATGATATTCGCAACTGGTCATTGCAACCCGGTGATGCCATTGCATTCCACTTTCTAACAGTTCACGGTGCACCAGCCAATTTATCTTCTGAGCATCGTCGCCGAGGCTTTGCTGCGCGCTGGGTAGGTGACGACGCCGTCTATGCGCAGCGCTCAGGGGATATATCTCCGCCATTCCCGGGGCTGGAAGATAAGCTGGTTCCTGGAGGTCAGTTGGAAACTGAGGAGTTTCCTCTGGTAACCAGCTAGTCTAACTGCAATCGTAGCTGCTCCAGGCTGGTAGGTTATAAGATTATACCGGCAACGGTACCGGTCATAAGGGTAGCCAACGTGCCTGCGATAATTGCCTTGAATCCGAGGGCGACAATTTCTTTGCGTCGCCCAGGTACAATAGTTAATAACCCACCCAGCATAATTCCAAGACTGCCCAGATTTGCAAATCCAGATAAGCTGTAAGTCATGATCAGACGAGATCTCTCACTCAAAGAAGTGTCTGCCGCCAGTTCAAGATAAGCGACAAACTCATTTAAAACCGTCTTTATACCCATTAACGAGCCAGCTGTTGTGGCCTCGCTCCAGGGAATCCCTGTTAGCCAAACTATAGGTGCAAATATTGTACCCAACATGCCCTGCAATGTTATTGGAGAACCGTTTATATTCGGCAACCAACCCAGAATCTGATTCGCCAAACTAACCAGCGCAACCAGAACGACAAGCATGGCGATTATATTTAAAAATAATTTTAAGCCATCTAGTGTTCCTTGGGTAATAGCGTCCATACTGCTTTCCGAGTCGCTTTAAATGGCTACTTTCAACTCGTCCAGTCGAGTTTCAGAAGGCACC
This sequence comes from Parasphingorhabdus sp., assembly GCA_047615875.1. Lineage (GTDB taxonomy): Bacteria > Pseudomonadota > Gammaproteobacteria > Arenicellales > CAJQKF01 > JBLHGU01. The sequence goes on along the minus strand of JBLHGU010000040.1, from coordinate 6,111 downwards.
ATGAGTGCGGCCACGAGCAGTGCTGCCGGCGCACTAATTATGGACGCGGTGAGTATGGGACCGACTACATTGGGGATAATCGACCCAAGCACACTTGCATAGAGCACCATCATCGTCCCAGCTATTGTTGCCATTCCGCAAGCCATAACACTAAATAGCTCGCCACGGTTCATACGCTCGAGATAAGGTCGAATTAGCCATGCGAATCCACCCACTATCAACGGCAAAACACGCCAATAATATAAAAGTGCCGAAATGGCGCTAATAACCAAAACCAGCGGCAAGGCTCGAAAGGCGAGAATAAAGTTAGCTCCTGGATCCGTGATCTCAAAAGGTGTCGGTCCACCACCAAGATAGCCAAATACGAACCGAGTCCCATCTTCAGTTGCAGTAGCCAGTGCCAGAAGACCAGAGTTCATCCACAAAAATGCCGCTTGAAATAAGGGTGCCTTTAGTAGCAGAACAGCCAACACCCACATCAGTACCAGGCCGCCGGAAACGCAGCGCCAGTTAATTGCCTGTCGGTTTTCGCTAATTAACCAGGCAAGAAACAGAAAAACTGTAAACCCAAGGGAACCTTGAAGTAGTGTAAGCATAAATAAAATAGTGTACGTTGGCGTCAATTAGGCACAAGTTTAAAGAGTTTAACTACCAACTGGAAAATATTGAATAATTTGCGACAGATTATTAATTAAATACGAAAATCATGTCGTCACTTATTGGACATTTTGAACTTAAATTCTTAATATTAGCCATTAATTAGTTGAAACAAAACAACTTAGGTAAAAATAATGGCATCAAAATCGCAAAAATCGATGTCGCAGCATAGCAGCGACGATCCAAGCCCGAAACAACACTCCGCGCCAGCTTCAACCGCTAATGCAAAGGGTAAGGAATTACTTCCGAGCGATCGAAATGAGAAAAGTGATATTAGTTCCAAAATTGCCTTCCTGGCCTACAACTGAATAATTCTTCGTATAATCACGGCACTAGCGTGAACCTTGCCAATTTTTGGCGAAATATGTATCAATTGCTTGCTAAGCTGAAACCTCTACAGTTAACCATTTGCGAAAGAAGCTCCAACCAAGCTAACAAGCTTTAATTACATCAACTTTCCATTCAAATCAATACTCCCGAAAGTTTTAGCATTTCTCGGGTCGCAAAATTTCAGGCGGATCTGGTCCAGAGAAACCTTTATAGCGATGTTTTCTCTGCTCTCAGCGCCTACATAATTAGCAGAAACGGGCAATCTGGCACGCAACACTTTTTTACAGAGAATAATAAGAAAAACTCTCCCCAGGTTAATTTTGATCCAAGCAGCAACTCTCAATATAAAAATCACAAAGTAGAGGAAAGCTTACCCCAGCATCAGTAATAAACTCACTACAAGCAATTTGATACTAATATTCATCTGGGATAAATGCATAGATCTGAACTTACCAGAGCCGCAGTGGCAAATAGATGGTCCCCCATATTTTCCCCGCTAAGTATGATGGCAAAATAGTAGCAAAAATAGAGTAGGTTAGTTTTCTTTGCTTGCAAAACTAACACCCGCATTAGAATTTAATGTTAATATTTTTCTTTTACTTGAAATTATTTACTATGGATCGAATTGATAAGAAAATATTATCCCTTCTACAAAAAGATGCCACTTTAACGGTGAATCAGATCGCCGAGTCCGTTAGTCTAAGCACAACACCGTGCTGGAGACGTATACAGAATCTTGAGAAACAGGGCGTTATAGACAAAAGAGTGACTCTGCTACACCGCGATCCATTGAATCTAGGCGTTGACGTTTTTGTAGCCATAAAAACCAGTCATCACAATGCTAAATGGCTAAAGGATCTGGCAAAAGCGGTCACCGCCCTACCCGAAGTAATGGAGTTTTACCGAATGAGCGGTGAGATAGATTACTTGATGCGAGTGGTTGTACCCGACATTGCATCCTATGATGCATTTTATAAAAGACTGATCGACACAGTCGATATTCAGGATGTTAGCTCTAGTTTTGCGATGGAACGCATCAAGTACAGCACTGAATTACCATTAGACTATGCAAATTAATACCTCCTGGTTATTGCCCTGCCGGTAAATATAAAGTAAAAGAACACTCGTTCAACAACTATTAGAAGAGCTTGAGATAAACATGAGTGGAGATTTGAAGACCAAGGGCCAATGTCTATGTGGCAACATTCACTTCAGCATTCACGCGGAAGCTTTGCGGTTCGTGCAGTGCCACTGTAAAGATTGTCAGCGCGCTTCTGGTACGGGGCATATGTCTTTGGCATTTTTCAATGAAGACGATGTAAAGATTGAGGGTGAAGCCCACAGCCATGCCGCAACTGCAGATAGCGGTAATATTAATACCCGCTATTTCTGCCCCAACTGTGGCAGTCGGGTATATAGCCGCAATTCCGCACGCCCGGGACTGATGACCATCGCGGTTGGTTGTATTGACGACAACAGCGCCTACTCCGCAAACGCTGTGGTGTATTGTAAAGAGCGTGCAGAATGGGATGTTACTTCAACAGATATTCCAAATTTTGAGGCTATGCCCCCGCCTCCTCCGGCAAAGTAGATACTGTTTTATCAGGGTTGGGCAGACTTATAGGCTGCTCAGCCTGGTAGTCGGTGTAATAACATCCGGGTCGACTTTCAAATGCAAAATAGCCGGCAGACCGCTTTGCTGTGCCCGTTCAAAAGCCTGCGGAAATTCATCGCCTCGATCAACTGCTTCACCATATCCTCCATACGCTCGGGCCAATGCGACAAAATCAGGATTCTGCAATAGTGTGCCTGAAACCCGTTCTGGATAATTGCGCTGTTGATGCAATCGAATTGTGCCATACATGCCGTTATCCACTACCAGAACTATAATAGCTGCGCCAAGCTGCACGGCTGTAGCGATCTCCTGACTGGTCATTTGAAAACAGCCATCACCGGCCAAACATACGACGGTTCTATCGGGATAATGTAGTTTTGCTGCTATGGCTGCTGGTATTCCGTAGCCCATAGATCCACTAATCGACGCCATTTGGGTGTTGGGTTTGCGAAATCTATAGAACCGCTGCACCCAGAGCGTGTAATTTCCAGCGCCATTGGTAAGAACGGCGTCATCTTGCAAATTATTACTCATCCAGCCAATTACCGAGCGCATATCAACTGAGTGTTGATCCAAAGGTGTGGGCTCAGACCAGTCCAGATACTCCTGGTGGGCAACCTCACACCGCGGCAAAGATACGTCCATAGAACCACGAATCGCTAGACTAAGAAACTCCTCCGGTGTTGAATTAATGGCGAGGTCTGGTTGATAGATTCTTCCCAACTCCTCAGCGCCAGGATGCACATGCACCAGCTTTACACCGGGATCCGGACTACCGAAAAGACTAAAACCCTGCGAGGGAATCTCAGAAAACCTGCCGCCCAACAAAATGACCAGATCAGCGATTTTCAGTCTGTTTAACAATTTCGGATTAATCGCCAATCCAACGTCACCTGCATAACAATGATTATGATTATCAATTAGCGTTTGACGTCGAAATGAACAGGCCAAAGGCAAATCCCAACTGGCACAGAATGCACTCAGTTGACTTATCGCCGCCTGACTCCAGCGGCTACCTCCAGCTAACAATAGAGGATTTTTGGCCTCCTGCAACAAAGACTTCAAGGTATCGATGGAACTTGCAGCAGGCGATGGACTTGCGACCTGCACGATTTCTCCGGATCCACCCTCTACCTGATCCCTTAACATATCCTCGGGTAACGCCAACACCACAGGACCCGGTCGACCACTCATCGCAACATGCCAGGCATGAGAAATAATTTCGGGAATCCGTTCAGCATCGTGTATCTCGTCCACCCACTTAGCCATGCCACCGAATAATTGTCGATAATCGACCTCCTGAAATGCATCCCTGCCTCCACAATTTCGAGCAATTTGTCCGATAAAAAGAATCATGGGAGTGGAGTCTTGCTGAGCTATATGAATTCCAGCAGCGGCATTAGTGGCCCCAGGTCCGCGCGTAACAAACGCGACACCCGGTCGACCAGATAATTTTCCCTCAACCTCAGCCATAATTGCGGCCCCGCTTTCATGCCGGCAGGTCACGGTATCTATAGTGGAATCGTGCAATGCATCGAGCACCGCCAGATAGCTTTCCCCGGGTACGCAGAATATTCGCTTAACCTGCTGGGTTTCGAGGCAACGGAGCAGCAACTCACCACCACTTTGAGAGGTTTTTATTGTCATAAGAAAAATTTACAAAAGTGAAAGCTGTTTGATGAAAATTCAGTAGCCAAACTCTGCTAAATTCAGAATTATAGATAACTGGAAAAGAATCGTGCCCATGGCGAACAATACGACAGGATCAATAGCCCTGTCGAAGAAAATGAACTCGGACGCCAAAGCTATTCTTAAATTCTTGCCGAAGAAGGGTAAGAAGTAAACACTTATTCAAAAAACGAGACCGTCTAACAGGTGTTAGTTGATACAGACAAACCCTCTGGCACGCGGTTTGGCGCAGATAATTATCTTGCAATGTGTTTTGACACACTATTTAGTCGTCTGGAAATTGCATCCAGATACATAAATAACCTAGTGGGCGATGCGACAAATTAAGTCAATAAACGAAAAAAAAGGAGGCAGCAAACGCTACCTCCATTCAAGGGCCTCTTGGTAAGGAGAGGCTCGTTGCCGAGATGGTCAAAAATCAAGTTGGACCATAATAATCCTACAACAAATTTTTGTATGTGACATAAATCACAAAGTTTGATTGGCGCGTGCTTAAAGCCCGGTATGAACCAAGAAGCGAGTATCCATTGCTACCACGTGTAACTGGGTTAACAGTGGGTTTGTAAATGCGGTAGCGGCAGCGCAGACTGTGAACATTGGATGCTCCCTGCTATCGATCTCATCGCAGTCAGCGCCCTTTTCAAGTTGTAGTAAAAGTATCCGATAATCATTATCTGGCCACAATCCTCGATATCTGATTGCAAAAAGTCATAGCCTCATCAACGTGCAAAGCCAGACTGCAGGTTATGAATGAATCACCACTACACTGCTTGCTGCGAATCGCAATTATTTCGTTAATTAGCCACTGTAATCAAAGAAGCCTTTGCCACTTTTGCGGCCCAGATGACCTGCATTAACCATTTTTTTCATTAGCGGACAGGGACGATATTTACTATCTGCAAACTCATCAGAGAGTATTTTCATGACGAAATAACAAACATCAATGCCAATCATATCGGCTAGTGCCAGTGGGCCAATGGGATGACCAGCTCCAAGCTTCATCGCCTCATCAATCTCCTCGGCTCCAGCAATTCCTTCGTATAGCAAGAAAACTGCTTCGTTAATCATAGGCACCAACATGCGATTAACCACAAAACCCGGGCTATCTTTAACACTGATTGGAACTTTACCCAATTGTTTAGTTAAAGCTTCAGCACTTGCATAAGTTTGATCAGAAGTTTGCAATGCGCGAATGACTTCCACTAGCTTCATAAGCGGGACTGGATTGAAAAAATGCAAACCAATAACACGCTCTGGGTGACGACTGGTTGCTGCAAGACTAGTCAGAGACAATGAGGAGGTATTTGATGCCAGGATTGCATCAGATCTACAGATAGAATCAAGTTGCCTGAATATCTCCAACTTCAGATCCATTCGTTCCACAGCCGCCTCGATAACAATATCCACACTTGCAAATGCTGCGAGTTCGGTCTCGGTAGTAATCCGCGATAGTGAACCTGAAACTTCCTCAGGCTGGATTTTTTCCTTCTCTGCCAGTTTACCCAGACTCCTGGAAATTCCGGCCAGACCGCGTTCCAGTTGAGAACTGGAGATGTCTTGCATAATGACATCGTAGCCTGTCAAAGCAGCTGCTTGCGCAATACCGCTTCCCATGGTGCCGGCACCGACTATGCCAACAGTTTTAATGCTCATTGTTAACTCCGATTATTAATTTTCCGCCTGGGCGAGAAGATAAAAATATTATGTGGTGATCTATTCAGGAAACAGAAGTTGCGATTTCAAGTTCAGACTTGTACTTGAAGCTGGATAAATTATGCGAGTTCTACTGCTTTACCATGAGGTGTATGCAGGTAAGCCTG
>JBLHGU010000039.1:0-30743 GCA_047615875.1 Parasphingorhabdus sp. | reverse complement strand
ACTGTCCGGCACATCCTGTCTGGATGGAGCCGAGAGAATGGCTTGGTGTTGCAGGAAAATCAACCACGGCACTTCATCTAATCTCGGACCAACCGCGCACCCGTTTACATTCACAACTAGACGATGTCGGGATATCTAAGTCATCTAAGATTAATAATCGTGAGCCCGTTGAACTAAATAGATTGGATGCCCTCGAAAGAGGCATCGATAGCGGTGATACTGTTCGTATATACAACCATCGTGGCGCACTACTTGCAGGTGCCGTTTTATCAGATAAGGTTGGTCGTGGGGTGGTACGTCTTTCGACAGGTGCCTGGTTTGATCCAGTAGTCGAAGGCACGGACAATTTTACGACTTGTGTGCACGGTAATCCTAATGTTTTGACTGGTGACTACGGTACTTCAAGTCTTAGTCAGGGTCCTTCTCCTCTATCTACATTGGTGGAGGTTGAAAAATACACGGGTAATCATAGAAATCCAGCAGTGCACTGCCAGCCTGAATTTGTTAAGCACATGCGCAAAACTGATAGCCCATCAGAATTCGCATAAGTGCCTAACTATAAAGTTAAAATATTGGAGATATTTGAAAATGAGTAAAGCAGCCGAACGCGCATCAGCGTCTGTCGAAGAAGCGGAACAAAATCTACGTGCCAGTGCAGTAAGGTTTATTCGTTTCGAATTGCCTGATTTGATGGGCCTATCGCGTTCGAAAACAATACCCATTGACTCGTTTGCTGGTTTCGCTAAGTCTGGACTGAATATGTATGGTGGTGTATTGGGGCTTGATTCAGGTAGTTATGTTGTCCCTGGCACCGGCATGGGTGATGAAGTGGGGTTTAAGGATGCAAAAATAACACCAGAACTTAGCACCCTATGTGTCTTGCCCTGGGAGCCGGAAACAGCATCCGTTATTTGCTCGCCTCGCGATGCAGACACCCACGTGTTAATGCCATATTCCTCGAGAAATGTTTATCTCGATTTGCTTAGGAGAGCCAGTAAGCAGGGATTTGGCGTTCGTACTGGAATTGAGTTGGAATTTTATTTGCTTGATGCACAAACTAAGTTACCCGTAACAGGCGGGCAACATATTTTCGCCACTGCTAGTAATCATTGGGGCGAATTTATGAACGATTTGCTAGACAATCTGAATGGCCTCGGACTACGCCTGATTACCCACAATGCCGAATACGGACCCGGACAATTTGAAATAAATTTTGCACCTTCAGATGGCATTAAAGCCGCAGATGAAGCTTTTCGATTCAAAACTACTGTTAAGGAACTGGCCCGTCGAGCGGGTTATATAGCTACGTTTATGTCCAAACCCTATATAGATCGTGCTGGATCGGGTTGTCATGTCCATATGGGCTTGAGGAATCTTAGCGGCGATTCTAACGCGTTTGTAGATTTAGCTGGTCGAGACCAGCTTTCTAAAGTAGCACAAAGTTTTACAGCGGGCCTGGTACGTCATGGTGCTGCCATGACTGCACTAATCGCTCCATCCGTGAACTGCTATCACCGTTATTTAAAAGGCAGTTTCGCTCCTACCCGGGCAGGTTGGGGCATTGAAGACCGAACTGCATTAGTAAGAATGAAAGCAACAGGTGATGATGCGACACACCTGGAAATGCGCGGTGGCTCGGGTTTAAGCAATCCTTATTTAAGTGCTGCAGCAACACTTGCAGCCGGATTGATTGGCATTGAGGCCGAGTACAACTTGTCGCCCGATTCAGATATGTTGGCTGAAGATAATGAGCAGTTTGAATTATTGCCTGGTAGTTTGGAAATTGCTGTTGATAAATTACTTGCAGATAGTAAGTTGTGTGAAATGATCGGAATGCCGTTTGCCGAACTGTTTGTTGTGGTAAAAAAATATGAGCTTGAGCGTTGGCGCTCGCAAATTTCTGAGTGGGAGACGACTGAGTATCTGGAACTTTATTAACAAACTCTCTTAAACATTTTCTGTGAGAAATACATTTGGAAATTAAAGATTTTAAAAACCACAAATATGGCTGGCGAGCCTGTGGTAATGGTAACGAAACCATTGTTTTTCTACACGGCATGCCGGGGTCGAGAGCCGCATGGGACCCACAACTTAAGGCACTGGGTGAATCTTATCGTTGCATTTCCTGGGACATGCCAGGGTATGGTGATTCTCCACTAAACAATCATGCCGCTGACTATACCGCTATCCTGGATAGCCTCGAAGAGTTTATTAGTGAAACGGCAGGTGATAGTAGCGTGCATTTAGTCGGATTGTCGCTAGGCGGCATGATCGCTCTCCACGCGGCAGTTCAACGACCGTATATGCTTCGTTCATTAGTTGTTCTTGACACCAGTCCGTGTTTTGGATTTGGCGGAGATTCAGATCCCGATCAATTTTTATCTGATGTCAGAGCGATGGTTTCATCTAACGACAATGTGGGTGACCTGTCAAAGAGATTGATTCCTTCTTTGGTCGCACCAAGTTGTAGCAAACAGGTTATAGATGAGGCTCAAGCAGCTATGTCGTATGCAACATTAGATGGAATAGAATTTTCCGCAAGATTGATAGCTATACACGATGTGAGAAAAGATCTGGAGCGTATTTCAACGCCGTTGCTTGCAATGGCAGGGGCAGAAGACAATGAAACACCGCCAAGCTACGCTAAACATATTGCGCAGTCTGTTGTCAGAGGTTCATGCATCATAGTTCCAGATAGCGGACATTTGGCTAATCTTGAAAATCATGAGTTCGTAACCGCGCACATCCAGGAATTTTTTGTAGATTCAGCGAAAGTATCATAGTAACTCGATGATTGAATCTGACCAGTCGTACCAGTTGTATATCTCGGTACGATAAGTTGTCCAGCAGTGTAGTTACTATAACTCGCTTTTATACACGCTTGTTATGCTTCATACTGTCCCTTAGAATAAGATCGACTGTAAATGTCTATAGTAACGACAATCAGAAACTCCGGGCGAGTTTTGTTCGGATTCATACTTAGTTAATTCATCACTAATTAGATGAGGAGGATTACTCGATGTATAGATCATCACGAAGAAACTTTTTGCAACAAGGTAGCGCTTTGGCAGTTGCTGCAGCCGCAGGAACTTTTCCGGGCTTGTCTTATGGCGCGCGCGACAAAGAACTCAATATTTACTGTTGGGAAGGTTATAACTCAGACAATGTTGTCGATCCGTTCCGAAGGGAGTTTGACGCGAAGGTCCGTACAGAAGCGTTAACTGGCGATCCGGATGCAGTTAACCGCTTACGTGCGGGCGAGACTAAGATTTGGGATTTGATCAACGTTAATAATCCTTGGGCACGAAATGTGATGTGGCCAGAAGGGCTGATCCGAGCTTTACCGAAAGATCGATTTGAGCCTTATTATGAGAAGATGTTACCTGCATTTCATCCTCCTTATAACTGGGCCTACGACCAGTCGGGTGAAAATCTTCTAGGGATGGTTCAACGTTTTGGTACGTTCAACTTTGCCATCGATACAAATAAAATTTCAATTGCCACAGCAGAGGATGAAGGCTTCAACCTGTTTCTTGATCCTGCAATGAAAGGTCGATATGGCATGTTAGCCTATGATGACTGGAATATTGCACATATGTGTATCACGGCTGGAGTCGACCCGTACAAAAAACATACACGGGAAGAAATAGATGCATACGCTAAAATGGCAAAAATTATTATCGATGGTGCGAAAGTTATCAGCGATGACTTGGCCCAGCTTAATCTCGCTGTAATAAACGACGAAATCGATGCTTATTTTTCCGGCGGAACCTACTCTGTTTCATCAGCACGTCATGATGGCGCACTAAACTTGTACGGTGTTACACCAAAAACAGGCCCAATGAATGGTAAAGGTGGTATTACCTGGATAGAGGTTACCTCGGTTGTGAATAACCCAGATGTTTCACCACTGGCAGAGGAATTCCTTGCCTATGTGCAACGCCCAGAGGTATCTAAGCATGTCGCTTTTGCAGAAGGCACTTATAATCCCGTATCCAATATGGGTGATCCTAAAGTATTGGCTGCATTTACCAAAGAGGAGCTTCAAACCATCCAGTGGGACACACTTGAAGAAGAGTTGACTCGTTGTGCTGATTACAACATTAATCCAGATTTGGCTGAGATGCATGAGATTTATCTCGCAGCTCGTAGAGATAAAGCCTAATAAGGATTGTTGTTGAGCGAACCACTGTGATCAATTGGCTGAGAGCAGTGGTTCTATTTCCTATAAAAAATATGTTGGTTTATAAAGGTGGTTTTTAATGTCGGGAGCTGAAGAAACAGTCCTCGAACTCGTGAATATCAACAAGAGTTTCGGGGATTTTGTAGCTGTCGATCAGCTGAATTTAAAGATCAAGGAGGGTGAATTCTTTACCCTGGTTGGTCCTTCTGGTTCCGGTAAAACCACTATGATTCGCATGCTGGTTGGTATGGATCTACCGACAAGTGGAGAAATCAAGCTTCGCGGCGAAGTGATTAATGAAGTTCCCGCCAATAAGCGACCCACCTGCATGGTTTTTCAAAGTTTGGCGTTGTTTCCTCACAAGAGCGTCGGCTTAAATATCGAGTTTCCACTTAAGATTGCACGAGTAGATAAAACCGAGCGTCGCAGACGCACAGATGAACTATTGGATCAAGTTCAACTTTCTCGAGATTTTTACGATAAACCTGTAACCCAATGCTCAGGGGGCGAACGTCAACGTGTTGCGCTGGCCAGAGCATTAGCATTTGATCCAGAAATACTTTTCTTTGATGAACCTTTGTCGGCGCTAGATTTTCGGTTACGTAAGACGCTTGAAAAGGCACTAAAGGATTTACATCGCGAGACAGGAAAAACCTTCGTATACATTACCCATTCACTCGAGGAAGCGATGGTGATGTCCGACCGGATTGGCATTATGGATGCTGGCAAATTAATTCAGGTTGGGGCACCGCGAGAAATATACAACACGCCGGCAAATAGGTTCGTGGCAGAGTTTATGGGTGAAATTAACGTGATAGAGGTTACGCGTTCCGGTAAGGGTCTGGTTAAAGATAAACAGGGTAATGAGCTTATGGTCGGCACCATGCCCAAAGACTTTGAAACTGGCAGCCTGGTTATCCGTCCTGAAGTGATAAAAATTAGTAAAACAGAAAATGCACAATTTAACTCTATCGAGGTGCAGTTATACAATGAATACCCGCTTGGTTCACGAATTCAATATCAGGTGCGTAGATTGGATACTGGCGAGCCGTGGTTAGTCGAGCGGCTTCAGGATGAGGCATTTGACGCAGAATTGGGTGATTCAGCCATAATCGGCTGGAAGCCGGAAGATTCTATCCTGGTGCAAAGCTAAACTATGGCGCAAAGCTTCATTCAAAGATGGTTTAAGCAACCGGGCGTACCTCAGGCGTTACCGGTGATAGCATTTTTAATCCTTGGTTTTATCGGGCCATTAGCAGTGGTAGTCGCTTTTAGCTTTATGCCACCGAATACATTTTCACTTTTGCAGACCCCAACTCTGGCAAACTATTACACAATATTTGGTGAAACTTACTATATTCCGTTTTCCTGGTCTCTTGGGCTGGCGTTAGCCACAGTAAGTATTTCATTTGTTATTTGTTATCCGGTCGCCTACGGCATGGCCAAGGCGTTTGGCAAGTGGGCCAACTTAATTACGATTTTAATCGCGGTGCCCATTCTAATTTCAGAGAATATTAGATTATTTGGTTGGGTTTTAATTTTTGTAAAAAATGGCATTCTGGACGGTTTGTTACAACAATTTCTTGGGGTCTCGTTTTCTGGTGTGTTGTACTCGGTGCCAGCGATATTGATGGGTTTGGTTTATGTGTATCTACCATTTATGTTGTTTCCTATGGTGCTTGGGATGTCAATGGTTCCTGAGTCCCTTAAGGAGGCCGCTGCTGATCTTGGTGCTTCTCGTTTTGAAATATTCAGGGAAGTCGAACTGCCGCTTTCCATGCCAGGCTTATTGATTGGAGTGATCTTAACCTTTGTATTAGCGTTAGGTGCGTTAATAGAATCTAAGATACTCGGTGGACAATCGATTGTTATGGTTGCAGATGAAATTGAGTCTGCATTTACGTTTGGGCAAAATTGGCCTAAAGGCTCGGCAATTTCTACCCTTCTTATAATTTTGTCCGGTGTGATTGTGTTGTTTTTATTTAGACGAATCGATTTAGATCGAATCTTGGGTAAGCGTTAAGAAAGTGGGTAATTCAAACTCCAAACTTGTCGCTAAATATCTGATGATTCTATGGACCATGATCTTACTTGCGTTCATCTATGCACCGATGAATGCGATAGTCGTGGCGTCATTTTCAGCCAAACGCTATTTTCGATACCCGATCACAACATGGACTGACAAGTGGTACCAAAAAGCCTTCACATCACTTTCAATTCAGGATCTATTGTTCACCTCATTGACTATCGCCGCGTTGGTGGCAATATTTTCAGTTGTCCTGGCATTTTTTGGAGCGTTAGCGTTTGCTCGATATGACTGGCGCGGCCGTAAGTTGTATCAAAAAATTATTTTGTTGCCCATTTTCTTTCCCCAGGCCGTACTAGGCTTGGCGTTACTGCTGTGGTTTACTGCGTTTGGCATAGAGACTAGCTGGAAGACCGCAGTTTTCGCGCATATGGTTTGGATTGTTCCCATCGTAGTGCTTGTCATATCGATACAGGTCTACGGTTTTGACCCTGCTCTTGAGGAGGCCGCATACGATTTAGGAGCCAGTCGTTTTCAGGTTCTAAAAGAGGTCACTTTGCCCATACTGGCACCCGGAATCACCTCTGGTTTGATTTTCGCGTTTTTACTTTCCTGGGGCAATTTTCCACTGTCGCTATTTTCGACCGGCGCAGATTCAACGATTCCAGAGTGGCTTTACGCAAAAATGGTCGCCGGTTATACACCAATGGTTCCAACTTTGGGTGCACTAACCATGATTAGTGCAATTTCGTTACTGATCCTCTACTACATAGTGTTGTTTGTAATTCGATTGATTCGACATAGGAGCGCTAGCAAGCTTTAGGTCAAACTTTTAACAGGTAACGAGTGACATAGAGGTTATTTATGCAAGCTGCGGTCTTACATTCCATACCAGGGCAACTTCAGATTGAAGACGTTTCTATCGATTTACCCCAGGCCGGTGAAGTACTTATTCAAATTAAAGCATCTGGGCTATGCCATACCGATTTGCATTTCATGCAAGGCAATTTCTCAGTCGATGTTCCAGCCGTACTTGGTCACGAGGTTGCCGGTGTTGTTGAAAAGGTCGGCGATGGGGTGAGCTATGTAAAACCCGGTGACCATGTGATTGCTTGTTTATCGGTATTTTGTGGTAGTTGCGAACTCTGTTTAACAGGTCATCCATCAATTTGTGCTGATCCAGAATTCACTGACCGCGCCATATCGCAACCACCTCGCCTGCATATCGATAATCAACCTGTAACTCAATTTATGCGGGTGGGTGGGTTTGCAGAGCAAATACTGGTGCATCAAAATGCCATCGCTCGTATTCGCAAAGATATGCCTCTGGATAAAGCTGCATTGATAGGTTGTGGTGTTACTACAGGTTTGGGCGCAGTGTTTAACACCGCAAAAGTTTCCCCTGGCGCAACCGTTGCGGTAGTGGGCTGTGGTGCGATTGGCCTTAATGTTATACAGGGTGCTAGAATTTGTGGTGCAGGTCGTATAATCGCGATTGACACGAATCCGGGGAAGTTGGCAGCTGCTACGACTTTTGGAGCTACCGATGTACTCAACCCGATAGATGGCGATCCCGTTGAGCAAGTACTAGAACTAACCAATGGACTGGGTGTTAATTATAGCTTTGAAGCAGTAGGAAATCCTGTAACCACTCAACAGTCATTTATGATGTTGGCGAAGGGGGGTACTGCCGTTATTATCGGTTTGATGGGTCCCAAAGATGAAGTGACATTACCCGGATTGCATTTTCTCGCGGAACGTAAAATTCAGGGTTGTGATATGGGCTCAAATCGATTTCGCATAGATATGCCTCGTTATGTCGAGTTCTACATGAATGGTCGGTTGAATTTGGACGATATGATCAGTCAACGTATTAAACTTGCTGAGATAAACCAGGGATTTGAGGCTATGAAAAGTGGAGAAACGGTTCGCTCGGTTATAGTCTTCGATGACTAAATTAGAAATCAATAAATTAGTTCATCGAGTTTATGGCGAAGAATATGAAAGAGATTCGCTGTTGAGCGTTATCGACTCTGCGAACAACGCTAATCATAGACTCTACACAAGATGATTTTTGATCAGACCACAATATCTGCACTGCGTCTGGCTGATAACGTATACCAACAAATAATGGTCGCAATATCCGAGGGTGAGCTTAAGCCTGGGGATCGCCTTCTTCAGGACAAAATAGCCGCACAAATGAACATCAGTCGCACACCTGTTCGTGAAGCAATTCTACGCCTGGAACAAGAAGGTGTATTGGTGAAGGCAGAACGCAAAGGATTCAGTGTGCGCAAAGTTACTGCGCAAGAGGTAAGAGATGTATTTGGCGCCCGTGAGGCGGTGGAAGGTTATGCTACATTAATTATCGCAACAGAGAAAAACCCAACTCAGTTAGCTGTGATCAACAGAGCCTTTGACGCAGAAAATCATAATGCTGATGATGATTTGAATATGGATTTTAATCTAAATCGCAGCCTACACCGTTCAATTGTTGAGCAAACAGGTAACCAACTACTACTTAAGATATTTGACAGCATTTGGAATTCACCCGCCGCTCTGCGAATTTTTGCCGCAACTCATACAGAATCTATTAAGCCCCTACTATCTGATCATCAAATACTACTTGATAGCATATTGCATGAATCCCCCGAATTTGCGCAGGCTGCTGCTATCGAGCATATCCGTGATGGATTAGATATTCATATTGAAAGCGTCAAATATTCCTAGGTCGGTTTTTGTTCCGACAGGCTGGAGTTTCGCTTAATTGAGCTCGATTAAGTCGTGCGCTCAATAATCCAGGGATGCATTAACCTGGCGAAGATTGCGAGGAGATTTTCCATAATATTCTCTAAATCGCGTAGAAAAATGTGCCAGACTGTTAAACCCGCAATCAAATGCAATTCTCGAAATGCTCAAATGTTTATAGATTGGACTGATTATTTTTTCATGACAACGCTCCAACCGTTTAAGCAGAATCCAGCGATTTACCGAATGGCCTTGAGGTTTAAACAACTTGTGCAAATAACTGATGGAGAGGTTGTTATTTTTGGCAATACTTGATGGGCAAAGATGTGGATCTTCTAGATGAGAAAAGATATAGGTATAAATCTGTTTTCGCAGTCTTTGTTGATGCTCACTGCCATTTTGTATTGCGCCACTACAGTACCAGTTTTCTATAACTGAGGCACATAAGTCGACAACATAGCCTGTCACTATTTGCGTCAGTATTTCGTTACTCGTATCTGCTGTATCAACATCCAGCAAAGACCGAAGGGTATCAATGAGAAAGGTTCGTGTATGTTTGTTGAGCTTGATAGGCAAACCACAAATATCATCAAATTTAGATACACGAGAAGTGATGTTGCCACAGGGAATTTGAAAAGAAATGCTCGAGAAATCATCTAAACACAACATACTGTAGGGCAATGTTGAACGTAAAATCACTGCACTACCGCAGCCAATCGTGCTCTGACCATTCTCGAATTTAACCTCACAGAAGTTTTTTGTCGGTATTACAAAGATTATGGAATCTTTGCTATCGCCATTAATTTGGTTATGGTGTCGAGTGAGTTTATGCCGACCCGATCTTAAGGAAGAAATTTGCATGTCTCCATGAACGGCTTTTTTTATCAGCCCATCCAATGGGGCGGTACTCAATTCAGAAACCGCCACCGGATAGTGACCATTTGATAATACGCATTGCCATTTATCGCAGAGTTGCGCTGGTGGTATTTTATTGATACCAAAGAGTGTTGGCATGGAAAAGCTCGATCCTCCAGTTTCTTCATTAATATATTTTTGAAGAGCGATAACGGAATATAGATCCGCTCGCTCAAATCTGCCCTAATAGTCAAATACCGTATACGGTATACTAATGTAAGGCTAATACATTTTATTTTTACTGTCCAGTTTGGCGTTCAAAATATCATTACCAGATTGACAGGCAGTTTTTGGTAACATTTGTCAAAAATATTCATATTGACACGAAAGACTCTCGCTCAGCACCATCAGTCAAGCATCTTCGTCCCTTCCCAAACCTTAGAGCAGTAATCGAGCTTTCCTCAGAAAAAATCTCATCCTATAAAAAAGGCCGGTATAAACCGGCCTTTTTTATAACGTTACAAAAGTGCTCTCTATTGAGATTTTGAGACCATGTAATCAACCACCGCTTTGATTTCATCGTCAGATAGCCCACTGCCACCGCGGGGAGGCATAAAACCTGACGCTCCCTGAAAACCAGCTAAGGCATGTTGATAAAGCATCTCGTTACCTTGAGCGATTCGTGGTGCCCAGTTTTCCATATCACCTAGTTTGGGAGATCCGGCAACGCCGGTATCGTGACAGGCGAAACAGGCTGTTTTATAGTTAGATTCGCCATCGGCAAATAAAACGCTGGAAAAAGAAATTATGCCAGCGGCAAATAGAGTCAACATACCTGCGGTTTTCATTAGTAAGGAAACCTCTAGAAAAAATTACTGAAATAAAGAATAAGGAAAGTTTTTAAGACCTTCAGCTTGAATAAAAAAGGTGACTACCAACGCGGGCTACAAAACGTTTTTCTTTTATCCAGAAAGGTCGAACTTTCTTGCTGTGGTAGAACAATAAGTTGCGATAATTAGCGACAACTTTCTGATCTAAAACCGTTCGAGCAATTTCCTGAGCCTGGGACCAGGATTTGAGATCGGTGGGGAAATAGCTAGATTGCGTGTGGGTCCAGCTAAACTGCTTGGGCTGCCAAACGACGGAACAGACACTGGTAGGGAATTTAGAACTTCGCACTCTATTTAGAGTGACTGCAGCAACCGCCAGTTGGCCCTGACGCGTTTCGCCTCGGGCTTCATGATAGACATTCAACGCCAGACAGCCCATTTCAGTGCCAGTTAGTGCCTGTGTAGTATTAGGCAATAATGCGCTAATAGTAACCATAAACATGGCTGGCAAGATTAATAGCGTGGGCAATCTTTTAGATAGTGCGTTGTATAGACTCATGAATATATTGGATTGATACTGAATTAAAATATCGGCTACATCACCACCCCAGCGATGCGCCTTAGTTATGGTTTCAGACGCAGCAAACTACCACAAATTCCGCAGAATTTCTAACCGGGCCTATTGAACCACTTGAAAAACGAACATCAGATTATACTAATATATATATTATGGCAATTTGTTATACTAATCCAAGCTGGCAGAATTACTTATAACGAATACTCTGCCCGCCCGATAGATATCCAGGAAAACTTTAGTATTCCCTTGTTGTCAGGAACTGGATTTCTGGCCAGCGCTCCTCAGTGAGACGAAGATTTGCCATATTGGGCGCCAGATAAGTCAGGGCTCCGGAACCATCTATATTCAGATTAAGGGCCTGTTTTTTCTCGAATTCTGCCAGCTTAATCGAATCCTCACAATAAATCCACCGAGCGGTGGCAACTTGAACAGCTTCAAATGCGCATTCCACTTTGTATTCGTGTTGTAATCGATGAGCTACCACATCAAATTGTAGAATTCCCACAGCCCCAAGAATCATTTCGTTACCCAGCAAGGGGCGAAATACCTGCGTGGCACCTTCTTCGCTAAGTTGAATCAGGCCTTTCTGTAGGGCTTTGGCGCGCAGAGGATCCTTCAGCCTGACTCTACGGAATAGTTCCGGGGCGAAATTAGGCACACCAATAAACTTCAATTCCTCCCCTTCGCTAAATGTATCGCCAATTCTAATCGTGCCGTGATTGTGCAGCCCGAGGATATCCCCGGCGTAAGCGTCCTCAGCAGCATCGCGACGGGCGGCGAGAAACTGAATCGCGTTATGCACCACCATGGTTTTGTTGGCACGCACATGGCGAATTTTCATTCCCTTCTTGAATTGGCCAGATGTAATCCGCAGAAATGCCACCCGGTCATGATGAGCAGGATCCATATTGGCCTGAATCTTGAACACAAAGCCGGTAAATTTTGCCTCGTCTGGCTTAACTTCTCGACTCATAGCATGTCGACTTCGCGGAGTCGGTGCGAATTCGACAAAACCGTCCATCAACTCATCAGTGCCGAGACGATTAAGGGCTGAACCAAAATAAACCGGTGTCAGTGAGCCATTCAAATAACTTTCCAGGTCGAATTCGTGGCTGGCACCACGCACCAGTTCAACCTCCTCTCTCAATTGTTCAGCCATCGAACCCAGCACTTGATCAAGCTCGGGGCTATCGATGCCTTGTATGGTCAGGTCCTCATCCAATTCGGGATTTCGGTTAGCAAACAACCTAACGCTATCGTCAAAAATGCGATATATACCTTTAAACGCCTTGCCCATACCAACCGGCCAGGTCATAGGAGCACAATTGATTTTCAATACTGATTCCACTTCATCCAGTAGCTCAATGGCGTCCAGCCCCTCACGATCAAGCTTGTTAATGAAGGTCATAATCGGTGTGTCCCTTAGTCGACACACCTCCATCAACTTGATGGTTCGTTGCTCGACACCCTTGGCGACATCGATGACCATCAGTGCAGAATCCACAGCTGTGAGTGTGCGATAGGTGTCCTCAGAGAAGTCTGCGTGTCCCGGGGTGTCCAGTAGATTAATAATGCGACCCTTGTAAGGAAACTGCATTACTGAAGAGGTTACAGAAATCCCTCTTTCCTTTTCTAGCTCCATCCAGTCAGATGTCGCATAGCGATTACTCTTGCGTGCTTTTACGGTGCCGGCCATCTGAATAGCCCCACCATATTGCAGCAATCGCTCTGTCAACGTAGTTTTACCCGCATCAGGATGGGAAATGATAGCGAAAGTTCTACGGGTTTCAATTATTTCGGAATACTTACTCATGCCTAAAATGGTCAAGACTGGAAGGGGCGCGGATTATAAACGATTTCAGCCCACACACCAGATGCTGTGAATTGAGAGCCACAAAGTGATACCTAAAAGTCAGCGTATAGAACTTCCTGCAAACTTATGCACAGTTATGGCTATTTCGTGGTTTTTGCCACATTGCTCTTCGGCTTTCGGTTCATAAAGGATAAAATACGCTTCACGCTATCGGACATCTCATTTGCCTGTTTCGGAACCGCCTTTTCCTTCGCTGAGAAATTAATGCCAAAAAACACTAAGACTTTTGGGGTCAACAAAAACTCCAAGCGCAAACAGAATCGCAAAAAGCGTGAATCGACAATTATTCCACTAAGCATCATTCCACGCAGCGATGCCCCCGCTGTATTTCAACTCATTGAAAACAATCGTAACCGTGGTGAATTGCTACTATCTAACGATCTGAAACAATTTATGCTGTAGCACGCATCTCATTGCAAACCAGAAATTTCGACCTATCGGCTAAATTTTCTCGGCGATTAAATCGTAACTATCAAAGTCCGTTATTTTTACTTTAATTAAATCTCCTTCTTGCACTCCTTCGCTGTAATTCATAAATACTTTGCCATCAATCTCCGGCGAATCAGCATAACTTCGCGCGATGATATTATCCTGCTCGACAATTTCATCTACTAACACTTCTTCTATATTGCCCACTCTTCGAGCCAGTCGCCGTCTGGAAATCTCTTCCTGAAGCTGCATTAGAACCGCCTGCCTCTCGCTGGACACTTCTTCAGGCACTACATTCGGCAAATTATTCGCAGTTGCCCCATCCACTGGTGAATAAGCAAAACAACCCACCCGATCTAACTCCGCCTGATCCAGGAATTCTAAGAGCGTTTCAAAATGCGCTTCGGTCTCGCCGGGAAAACCCACAATAAAAGTACTTCTAATTGCCACTTCCGGGCAAATCTCACGCCATTTTCGGATTCTTTTCAGACTATTTTCCGCATTAGCGGGTCGACGCATGGATTTGAGTATTTCTGGATGAGCATGCTGTAACGGGGTATCAATATAGGGAAGAATTTTGCCATCTGCCATCAGAGGCAATAGCCGATCAACATGAGGATAAGGATAAAGATAATGCAATCGAATCCACATACCCAATTCACCCAACTCTCTGGCCAAGGTCGTAATATCCGAGGACACTTCCCTACCCTGATGCGGGAAGGCCTGGTACTTTAAATCTAAGCCATAGGCACTGGTATCCTGAGATACCACAAGTAGCTCTTTGACCCCCGCAGACGCGAGTTTTTCCGCCTCACGCAATACCTGATTAACTGGTCGACTAACCAGCTTGCCACGCATCGTGGGAATAATACAAAAAGTACATTTATGGTTACATCCCTCAGATATCTTGATGTAAGCATAATGTCGCGGTGTGAGCTTAATTCCACCCGGCGGAATCAAACTTTCAAACGGATTATGCGGCGGTGGTGTCGCAATATGAATAGCGTCCATGACAGAGTCATAATCCTGAGGGCCAGATATCGATAACAAACCAGGAAATTTACTTTGCAGTTCCTCTTTGCGCACACCGAGGCAGCCGGTTACGATTACCCGACCGTTCTCATCCATAGCCTCAGATATAGCATCCAGCGATTCTTCAACTGCATCTTCTATAAATCCACAGGTATTAACTACAACCACGTCAGATTCGTTGTAATCCACACCCACCTGATAACCTTCGGCCCTAAGCCGGGTAAGAATGCGCTCTGAATCTACTAAAGCCTTGGGACAACCCAGGCTGACGAAGCCTACTATTGGTATATTGGAACTCACTAAAAAATATCTCGTTTAACGTTAGTCTGTTGCAATATGCGTGTTGCAATTTCCTCGATAGACATGGTGGTGGTATCAAGATGAGGAACTTTATACCGACGCATGAGCATTTCTGCTTGCGCCACTTCGAATCTGCATTGCTGCGCTGATGCATAGCTGGATCCCGCCCGGCGCTCCTGACGTATCTGCTGTAGTCGTTCGGGTCGAATGGTCAACCAAAAGCACTTATTCTTATGCTCTTCAATAGACTTTGGCAGACGTGAACTCTCGAGTTCGTGATCAGTGATGGGGTAATTTGCACAGTAAACACCAAACTGCATAGCCAGATACAGACTGACCGGGGATTTACCGACTCTTGATACGCCAACCAGAATTAGGTCGGACTTGGAGTAATCTTTGGTATGTAAACCGTCGTCACAATGAACCGCATGGTTTACCGCACCAATACGATTAGTATAACGCACTGGATCAACCATGCCATGAGAAATGCCGATGCTATGGGACGATTTCTGACCTAAAATATCTTCCATCGGCCCAAGAAACGCGCCAAACAAATCAAACAAAACTGCCCGACTGCGTTGCAATGCCAGGGAATGATCATCGTTGACAAAGGAAAGAAAAACCAGCGGATTCACGCCATGTTTTTCATATGCCAAATCGATCTCACCAATCGCATCCTCAACCTTTTGATCAGTATCGACAAAAGGTAAAGTGCTAACATCGAAATTGGTTTTTGGAAACTGAGTCAACAAGCTATGCCCGAGCATCTCAGCAGTAATGCCTGTGCGATCTGAAATAATAAAAACCGGATAGTTAGTCATGGGCATTCAATGGATGTGGGTAGTCGGAGATTACCTCAGGTTTCGTAAAGTCAATCAGCGACTTGGTTTATTTTTACTTCCAATTCGGCGATCCGCGCCTCAAGAGACTGCAATTTTTGACGGGTTCTCAACAATACCTTTTCCTGGACCTCTAGCTCTTCTCTGCTTACCAGTTCCATATTCTCAAATGTAGAGCGCACCATGGCTTTCACATTTGTTCGCAAATCCTCTCCCAACCGATCGGGCAAAACTGAATTAACCACATCAGCAATATTCTTAATAGACAAACCATTTCTCCAGGGGACTTGAGTAATTGTAAGGAAGCCCGGCGATTATATCGTGCAATTGGTTAAAAATATGCCTAACAAACTAGCAATTCCCAATCTGCAGTAGTAATCCGAATCCATAACCTGGACAAGCTATTGACCCTACTTTGCCATAACCCTGTCAGATCATTACCCGCACAGGTTTGTAGCATATACCACATCAGAAAATCACAACTGAGTTAAAGTAAAGCTCAGACTTGTCGATTAGCTAAAATGAATTATTGATTTACTCTCCTCCTAGAAAGTTTGATCCCCGCATTAGCGGGGATTTTTTTGCCCAAATTTCCTCACCTGTACCTACACCCTTCTCAATTCAACTAAAAGTGGGGTTGCAAAGATCCCTTCAGTCACTGAGGCTGATATTCGCCGACAAACCATTTTTACTTAGGGGGGCTCAGTGTTGCAGATATCCAGTGCGCACATACCTGAGGCTGTGCAAAAGAAATTGAATTAGCCTGCTAATTATGCCGGCTAGCGTAATTTTTAATGAATTCTTCACGACCCTGCCAACCAGATGCGAGTATTCTTAGGATATCCGTTGCGGGATTTTCTCCGATTTCATTGCTTTCCATTGTTATCCGGACTAGGAATCCTTTGAAAAATTTGGCAAAATCAATCTAACTTAGCAGGTTTCACCCGCTAATTATTGATTACATTGAAAGTTACTAATACAGAAATGCTTTTCTCAACACTTAAAACAGCTCGAATTAGAACGCTGCTAGGCCTGCTATTGGCGACTTATCTGTCTCCCGCGATGGCAGGATATGATGTTTCCTATTTGTGGCATCGGCAGCTACCCAGTGTTGAGTTGTACATGGAAAAAGTTGGGCATGTTCTCGGCCCAGGAGTTTCTGAAAAACTCCGGATAGTTCAGCAACCGGGAATATATGGGCTTATCTATTTTAGAAACGGTAGTAGTAGCAAAGCAGTACAGGTTGCGAAGGTACACACGCGATTACTTCGGACCAGAGGGCTGGAGCGAGCTGCTGCGGTAAAATCTGTTAATTGGAATTTCGTTGACACCAACAGTAAAAATACAAGTAAGCCTACACCCCCTGCAAAAAAAGCAATCGAGGCGGCCCCTCCTGTCGTTCAAAAACCCCTAGCAACTTCAAAAACCAATTCCGTGCCCAAGGCACCGATTATTACAACTTCTGCGGCAAAAGGTAAGAAAGCCTCACTGAGCTCAGAGCAAGCCAGAGAACTGGAGCTTGCAATTGAGAAAAAAGTCAAACGACTAAGGGCTAAAGGTTTGATTGCAAAGGATGAACGGACAGCATGGTCGGTTTACGATTTCACCAGCGGTGAAAAACTGGTTGATATAAATGAAGATGCAGTTTTTCAGGGTGCCAGTCTGGTTAAACCTTTTTTTGCAATGGCCTACTTTCATCAAGTTAAAAAAGGTTCACTAAAATTTGGTAGTACCAGCCGCAGACATATGGAAAGGATGATTCAACGCTCCAACAATCATTCTACGAACTGGATATTGCGCAAAATAGGCGGGCCAAGAGCGGTACAAAAAATACTTAAAAATAACTATCCCAACATATTTCAGGAAACCCGTATCGTCGAATACATACCCGCTGGCGGCCGCACCTATCGTAACCGGGCATCAGTACATGACTACAGTCGCTTTCTCTACGCATTATGGAAAGGTGAAATTCCTGGTGCAAAGGAAATTAAGCGTATGATGGCTTTGCCAGGCAAAGATCGCTTATTTACTGGGGCTAAATCCATTCCAAAGGGCACTAAGGTCTACAATAAAACAGGTAGCACCGCCCGCCTATGTGGCGATATGGGGATTTTGGTTGTTAAAGATAAACATGGCAATCGATATCCATATACCTTAGTGGGGATAATTGAAAAAGACGGACGTGCTAGAAACTACACATCATGGATACGATCCCGGGGAAATATTATCAGGGAAATATCAAACATAGTTTATCGAAGCATTTCCAGGCAACACAACTTAAGTTCCTAGAAAGTTATCTGAACCAGGAGGTAGCTATAGCCTGTTACGAAATAGGGATGACGTAAATTTGACTACAGTTGCATCAGTGTCTTACAGAACAACCTCAATCATCAGCAGTATAGTAAATTACCACCCTGTCGCCTTTCTTGTTAAAAAACTCCCGTATAGGCTCCTGATCAAGACTGGATTGCAATAAATTAGCCAGACTGTGATTTTTATGAGAGAGCTGAGCCACGATATAATCTTTGTAGCGCCACTGACCTTCGCGAATAAATTCCGCAAATTCATCGGCATCTGGCAACAGAATTCCAAGCTCGCCATATCGGCCTGAATAATAGCTAAATTGAGTACTATTGGTAATCAGTCGACCACGAGCTGGCGTTCCTTGTTGAAACCAACTGCCTGCTTCAGTAATAAAATGTTTACTGGAAAATCTATCAAGTCCCTCGACACTATTTACAACTAGCAATAACCCAAGAAACCCAAACAAGGAGTGTCGGCGGAACCTGCCCCAATAAGGTGAAAGTTTATTGATAAGTGCATTTAATATAAACGGCACAAGCACAAGCAGTGTGATGCATAGCGAAAGTGGGTAGCGCGAGGCCAGAAAAAATTTTGAAGCTGCAAAAACCAACAAAATTATCATCTGCACAATTATCAGTACAGTCAGCTTTCTACGTGCTGATGTTGGAATATCATCCAGTAAAGAAGGTTTGAATAATGCCCAGAGAAGAATTAAGGCAATGGGAATTGTAAGCGTTCGAATTGATTCGGAAACAACGATGGTAATAATCTGACTCATTATTGTCAGACCGGCACCCGAGCTTGCAAGCCAACCGGCACGGTCTTGTTGCAACTCTAAAAACCTTATCGATAAAGAGTCGCTGAGCTGAGACCAGGTTCTTTGCATTAATTCAGTCGGTTGATGGATCAAAGCCCAGGGATCAAGATGCCCCTCTGGTCTGTACATCCACCAACCATAGAACATACTCAGAAATTTGACGCCTATTACGATATAAACTAGTGCAAGAACAATACGCCAGACAGAAGAATTTAGACGGCCAATTACCAGTAGCGGATAGATACACATCAGCACCAGGGCTTCCACTCTAAACAACGCAGCTAGACCTATCATCAGCGCCGACCAACACAATGGAGCCAAACTTTTGTTTCTTGTATAGGAAATCAAAAACCATATTGCACCCAAATAAAATGCAAGAAATATCGAATCCCGAATCAGAAATGCTCTAAATTCATTAATTCCAGGAAAACTTAAAACCACCAGAGCCGCTAGACATATGGTGCGCCAATCAGCACCAAGTGCGTCTACCACCAGAAGAAACAGTACCGCTGAGAATGTAAAACCGACTGTTGTTACAATATGCGCGGCTATCTCGAAGTCTGTAAACGGTAGCAACTGGGCCAGATAAATAAGAAATGAATAGGCCGGCCATTTGAAGGTCTGCAAGGCGTCTGCCCACATCCCTTCAGCTATATATTCTGCAGTCAAAATATAATGCACGCCGTCATTATTAATCACTCCATCTATATGGATCATCCATATAGACAGTACGACACTAATGGTAATTACAGACAGATAAAGTCCGAATTTTCGATTTAGACAGACACTCATGGAGCCAAAGAGAAGATATACAGGTTATGAGTAAAATGATCGGGCCTGTGTGGCCTCGTGAAGCCCATAGTATAGATGATTAGTTTATTTGGTTGGCGGACAAACAAGACTAAACGAATGCGAATTTATAACTAATGAACCAACCCAGAGGATCTATATTTCTAGACAGAGATTCCGGGTGAAATAACTGCTATGGCCAGATTGACTTTTGCGAATTGAAAAAGTCCTACTTGGGCGGCTATGAAGAAGGGTAGTTATTGTGCCTATAGTCTTCTATTCATCAAAACCTCTCATCATCAATCCGGATATAAAAATTTAGGCGTACGTATGAATAATCCGAAACACACTCCTGATCCAAATTTTCGTCATGTAGCACGTGAACGTCTCGATATCATATCGAGCTTGATTGAGCAGGGATCAGTGCTTGATGTCGGCATTGTTGATTCCCGTCGTTAAAAAGACAGCACCATGATGAGAGTAAAGCAGGTCAATCTGCTGCATCGCCGTCTTACCGAACTCAGTCCCAGAGTACTCGGGGTTGATATCGATTGTGAAGGTATCGACATTCTTAGTAGCCAGGGCTTTAATGTGCGCTGTGAAAACGCCGAGACCATGGATCTTGGCGAAGTATTCGACACAATTATTGCTGGTGAAATCATCGAACACCTTGATAATCCGGGGCATTTTCTTCGCAACATGAAAAAACACCTCACACCTCAAGGCACATTGGCAATCAGTACGCCAAATCCTTTTTATATCAACCAATCATGGAAAATTCTTCGAAAGAGCAAACCCGCAGTTCATAACGAACACACTTGCTGGTTTGATCCACAAATTTTATGTCAGCTGCTGGAAATGACGGGCCTACGAGCGGTGGCAACATATTGGATACAACCAAAAAAAGAAATCCTCAAGACCTGGCCACGCTTGTTCCGCCCGTACTTTTCGCATTCGTTCATGATTCTTGCATCTCGGCAGTAAGATCTTTTACTTACAACTCTGCTCCACCCTCGAATATTTCTGAAAATTTACTTATAATAATCAAATGGTTAGGATCCTAAACCATTCTTACTACCTTGCCCGGATTCATAATACCGTTTGGATCGAGCGTTTGTTTTATGTTACGCATAATATCTACCGCGGGCCCGTGCTCTTCAATCAAAAAATCCAGTTTGCCATATCCAATGCCATGCTCCCCGGTAGAAGTTCCACCCATTTCCAACGCTCGCTTTACCATACGTTCATTGGCCGCCTCGGCCCTAGCCACTTCGTCTTCTGAATTGTGATCCACCAGTATTAGCAGGTGGAAGTTGCCATCGCCCACATGGCCAACAATGGGTGCCATCAGATTATGCGCATCAAGGTCTTTCCTGGTTATATCGATACACTCAGCCAATCTTGATATGGGCACGCATACGTCTGTAGCCCAAATTTGCCCATCCGGTTTAAGCGCCTTGCAGGCATAGGCGGCATCGTGTCTGGCACGCCACAACAAATTACGCTGCTCTGCATTGGTGGTCCACTTAAAATCACCACCACCAAACTCCTGAGAAACTTCTTCCACCGTTTGAGCTTGCTCAGTCACTGAAGCCTGTGTTCCATGGAATTCGAGAAACAGTGTTGGTGCAACGGTATAGTCTGTTTTTGAATATCGATTAATAGCATCAATCTGCACCGCATCAAGCAATTCAATTCTCGCTACAGGAACGCCTATTTGGATGGTCTGAATTACTGCCTGAACCGCATCACCCAGACTGGCAAATGAACAAACCGCCGCAGAGATGGATTCTGGAATACCATAAACCCGCAATGTTATTTCGGTAATAATTCCTAGCGTGCCCTCAGCTCCAGTATACAATCGGGTTAGGTCGTATCCAGCAGCAGATTTCCGCGCTCGGCTACCCGTACGAATAATCTGACCATCTGGCAGCACGACTTGCAGAGACATGACATTTTCGCGCATCGTACCGTAACGTACTGCGTTAGTTCCTGAGGCACGGGTTGATACCATTCCCCCAATGGAAGCATTCGCACCTGGGTCTACCGGAAAAAAAAGGCCTGTATCGCGCAAGTAGCTGTTTAGCTGACGCCTTGTAACACCCGGCTGAACGACTACATCGAGGTCTTCATGATTTACTTTCAGAACCTGGTTCATGTCCTGGAGGTTTATACAAATACCGCCATACAGCGCAGCCACGCTGCCCTCCAGACTGGTACCGGCACCATAAGGTATGACCGGGATTCTGTGTTTATTACAAAGTTTCATTATGAAAGAAACTTCTTCAACATCATTTACCGTAATCACCATATCAGGCGGAAATGACGGGTGATAGGACTCGTCCTTACCAAATCTTTCCAGTACGGGAGGACTTACACTAACTCTGTCTGAAAACTTTTCCCGCAATGTTTCGCTTACTACTTGTGGTATTTCTGTCCTATTGGCTTTCATATTTTTATACCACCTTAATGGAGCGCTTCATTCAGAGGCCTGAATTGCGGTCAGTTTTAGATTGATGTCGAGCAATACCAAGATCCACAAGTCGATCAATTAGATCAGCATATTCAATACCCGAATGTTGCCATAGCTTGGGGTACATACTGATTGGCGTAAAGCCAGGCATGGTGTTGATCTCATTTATCACTATCTGATTATTTTCAGGCCGGACCAGAAAGTCTACACGCGATAACCCGGAGGCACTAACTGCTTCAAAAGCGAGTATGGATTGAGCCCGGATTTGCTCGGCAAACTCCGCCGGCAATTCTGCCGGAATAACCAGCTGAGATTTATCATCGATATACTTGGTTTGATAGTTATAAAATTCCGCGCCAGGAATAATTTCCCCCACAACTGATGCACAAGGTCGATCATTACCTAGCACCGCACATTCAACTTCGTGGGCGTCTTCTATGGATTGCTCAATCATGGCCTTATAGTCAAAACGTAACGCTTCAGTAATTGCAGCGGACAAGCCTTCACGATCGTGAGCCTTGCTGATGCCAACACTGGAGCCTTGACTGGAAGGCTTGATAAATAATGGAAACTCCAGATCCTGCATAATTTTATCTAGCAGCCGATCCGGTTCTTCAACAAACTGCCAATCATGCACCATACGCCATTGGGTTTGTTCCAAACCAACAAAGTCGAATGCTTTTCGCATCAACTCCTTGTCCATACCTACGGCGGAACCACCGACGCCAGAACCAACGTAGGCCACATTGGCCAGCTCAAGTAAACCTTGCAAGGCTCCATCTTCGCCATTCGTTCCATGCAGTAACGGGAACACCACGTCTATTTTTTTCTGATACTCGGGGTTATCCATACCGCGTAAACACCCACTGCTACTATAATCCAGATAAACCGGTATACCTGCATCAGACGACACGTAGCCTGTTGAAAAAACCTGTTCAATATCATTTGGTACCAGCCACTCTCCCTGACGTGTGATACCTGCCGCCACTATCTGAAAACGCTTGTCATTGATGGCGTTAATCATTGACCGGGCCGATGTAACAGACACTTCATGTTCACAAGATTGGCCACCAAAAAGTAGCAGAAGTTGTAGCTTTTCTGTCATTTTAATTCGTGTAGTAGATGAGTAGGATGCCCGATTACAGCATAAAATTATGCAAAACTAGTTGAATAAAAGTGTTTTCTGCTCGTGCAAAATGATTTTAGCAGGTAACTGCAAATGTTCATCCCTGCTCTCTGAAAGCCTACCCACAATACTCAAACATTGCATCTTCCTGATGCTTACTTACATAAGACTCAATATGTTCGCGATAGGCTTGCATCGACTTACGGGTAAATTCTCCGCCACCTTCAGGAAACTCAAACCGGTGGCCAGTTTCCAACACCAATTGCTTAACTGGCATAACTGCCCGAGTAGCGCTGGTCACAAAACACTCACTGGCATCATATAGTTCATTGACATGCACCTCAGCATCACGACTTTTCACACCTTCATTACGCAATGCCTGGTGTAGGGCCTGTCGTGTTAAACCCTGCAAATTTCCACTGGCAGGCGTTACCAATTCACCATGAATAACAAACCACACATTGGAATTTGAAGCTTCACTCACGAACCCTTCCCTGTTCAGCATAATACAGTCGTCAGCACCCTTCTCACGGGCCTCGGTCACCGCCAGTACGTTATTAAGGTAGTTACCACCCTTGATATTCGGGTCTAAAGCATTGATCGGGTTTCTGCGAATTTTTGGCACCGCCATATGTAGACCCTGGCTATAGTAGGATTCTTTCCAGTCTGGTAAGGCCTTAACAATAATGACATAGGATGTTTGCAAAGAGGGATCAGCATACAAGTCCACTTCGCCCACGCCCCGGGTAATTTGATAACGAACAAATACGTCCTGTTGTCTGGCACCAGTTGCCTCGATCGTCCGGCAAATTTCTGCTTTTAAATCATCCCTGCCCTGGGAAATTTGCATGCGAATCAAGCGGGCGGAGTTTTCCAGCCGATCGAAGTGTTCACCCAAATATAATGCCACTCCCGAATAAGTTCGGAACACTTCGTACACAGAGTCGCCGTAAAGAAACCCGCGATCCATTACCGGCACACAGGCTTGCGCTGTTGGTCGAATGACTCCGTCTATATTGGTCATACTATGGAAGCTGGATGCTGAATTTGTTGACATTGGAGTGATTGATTGGCCAGAGTAAATATTTATACACTATAGAGCTATTTTTCATCGACTAAACAGGAAAGCCCTGTGTAGAATAATTGTACACACCTAATCCACGAATAACACCGCATATGATAAAGGCTTCTATATGATGGAGATTAAACAACCCTACTTGCTGTTTCTCGGTGACGCGCCCGATCGCCTCGCAGCAAAAACCGCAGTAGGTGTTAATGACTGGCGTCCAAACGCCTGTGTTGGCCAATTTCGGCTGGATGGTTGCGAGCCTGATTTAGGCATCGTCGATCTAAGCATGACTGACGCAGCTGCACAGGGGGCGAAAACAGTATTAATTGGCGTTGCTAATCGGGGCGGAATAATTCCTGGCAGCTGGTTAACACCATTGCTTGAAGCGCTGGAAAATGGCATGGATCTCGCCAGCGGACTACACACCCATTTACGCAACATCCCCGAACTGGCTGAGGCCGCCGCCAGACTCGGACGTCAATTAATCGATGTACGTATTCCGGATAGGGAATATCCAATTGCCAGTGGCGAAATCCGCAAGGGTCATCGAATTCTGGCTGTGGGTACGGATTGCTCTGTTGGCAAGATGTATACGACCCTTGCCCTCGAGCAGAAGATGCGTACACGCGGTATGAATGTAGATTTTCGTGCTACTGGCCAAACCGGAATTTTTATTGTCGGCGGCGGTGTACCTGTAGACGCAGTAATTTCGGACTTCATTGCAGGCAGTATTGAGCAGTTAAGCCCGGCTAACAGCGATGACCACTGGGATGTTATCGAAGGCCAGGGCTCATTATTTCACCCATCCTATGCCGGAGTCAGTCTGGGACTATTACATGGCTCTCAGCCTGACCATCTAGTGCTGTGCCATGAGCCCACTCGGACCCATATGCGCGGACTACCCCGACAGGCGCTACCGGGCATTCAGGAGTGTATGGAAGCGAATCTTCGCGCTGCCAGAGTAGTCAGTTCGAATCCGCGATTTATAGGTCTATCGGTGAACACGCAGCACGTACCGGCCGAGCAACGAGAAGCTTTATTGAAAGGCCTGGAAGATGAATTCGCTCTGCCATGCGTTGACCCAATGATCACAGGTGTCTCTGCGCTTGTGGATCAATTGGCTTAAGGGGTAGATTTTCGTTGAAAATAACAGTCTCAACCGAAGAATGGGCCCTCGCCCGGGAATTTCGAATCTCCCGTGCCAGCAAAACCTCGGCCCATGTTGTGCTGGTTACTATTGATGATGGTGTACATATCGGTTATGGCGAATGTTTGCCCTACGCACGTTATGGCGAAAGCATAGACTCAGTAATAGAACAAATCGATCATTTTTCCAGCACAATTTTGAAGTCTCCCGACCGAGACAGGCTAAGACTACTCATGCCAGCAGGTGCCGCCAGGAATGCGCTGGATTGCGCTTTGTTGGACCTGTCCTGTAAACAGCAAGGCAAGAGAGCCTGGGAGATTCTCGGCATAGGTTGCCCTCAACCGGTAACCACTGCTTTTACCCTGGGTATGGACAGTGTCGACAAAATGGCAGCCAATGCGCGAGAAAACTGTCACCGTGATTTGTTGAAAATCAAACTTGGACCCGTGGACGCAGCCGAGAGTGTTTTCGCCATTCATCAACAGGCACCCCACAGTCGCCTGATAGTCGATGCCAATGAAGCCTGGACACTTCAACAACTTAATGCGGCGATGGACGCATTCGCCGCCTGTAAAGTCGAGCTGGTTGAACAACCTCTGCCCAGCGATGCAGATGCAGACCTACGAGACGCAAAATTCCCTATTCCTTTGGGTGCTGACGAATCCTGTCATACTATTGATGGTCTGGACACGTTGAGGTCAAGCTACCAGGTAATCAACATTAAACTGGACAAGACCGGCGGCATAACCGAAGCATTGCATTTGAAGGAAACTGCCTTGCAGATGGGCCTGGGAATAATGGTCGGATGCATGGTAACGACATCGCTTTCTATGGCTCCAGCAATGTTACTTACCCAGGATGTTAGTTGGGTTGATCTTGATGGTCCTTTACTGCTTAAGAATGATAGACCCCATGGACTCGAATACATAAAAAGCAAGGTTTATCCCCCCAGCACGAATTTATGGGGCTAGTAGTCTGGTTGACCAGGCTGTTTCTGGGTATCGGATTATCCTGCACAGTAGTTACCTACGCTGAAGAAACCGCGAACCTTTCCACCCGCATTAGGATAGCCATAGATGGAAGCGCTCTGGTCGAGGAAACAATCAGCGTGCGACACCTCTCAAATCACACAAGCTTCGCTCTCGAACTGGCCCCACTTGGTAGTCAGTATCTTCTTAGCGAAGTTCTGCATGCGGAGATTGACGGATCAGAGGTCCACTGGGAAAAAGACAACCAACGCAATCTTTATTTTGGCACAGCCGACTCTAGTCGACCCCCTGGAAGATATTCCTACCGGCTTTTATATGAGGTCGATCAACTAGTTAAAACCTCATTTACCAAACAACAACTAGTATGGACGCTACGCTCAGAAGTCGATGGCTTCAGCATTCTTCAACAAAACCTAAAAATTATGTTCCCCTCTCCACTGGCAGTGGAAAATATAGAAATTGAACATCCAGAACCTGTGCCTAGCAGTAGTCACTTCGACTCACTTGGGTCATTACACTGGGCTGCAGGACAATCAGTTGAAGGCTCATTACAGGTACGTTGGCCGCAAAGCCAAATAAATTCTAGCTTGTATCCGCTGCAATTATTCCAGCCCGCTGGAAGCCCGGTGCTAATCAGTCTGATAAGTCTGGGCCTGTTTTCGTTCTACGGGATGTGGGTGTCCAGACCAGGCTTTCGCCTGCCAGGGGTCACCCCGGTTAATACATTTTCCAACTGGTTTCGAAGGCGGGGGCCACTGACAATTCTGCTTCCCGGCATGCTACCAGCACTAACGTGCTTGTATTGGGCGGGGGTCAGTGCCACATTTTATAAGTGGCTTTTTTTCGGTCTTTTCCTAAGCACTTACACATTATTTATTGCGCTCCTTTTATTTCGCCAATGGCTTACCAACCATCGTCGAAGACGCGAGCTGCTGCTACTCCTGGCTAGTCTGACACTGGCTATCGCCGTCGCCCTGGGAATTTTGATAAACTTCTGGTATCCGTTTTTTTTCCTGTCACACCTAATTATCTGCAGGATTGTTTACAGGCAACTTTACCTGGCTCGGTAAAAACTCCCAAAGGTGTGTTAGTAGTCATCTGCAAATCGTTTCTGAACTTCGCCGGGCAGTGCTTCATAGGTCGAAAACTCTGTGGCAAATGAACCTTCTCCATCACCAGCGGTTGTATCATTCGCCAAACTACTCCACGTTTTCATCTATCAGACGATTTACTGAGCGACTCTTTCAGTCAATAGAACCACCATTTACGGAAACATCAAGATTATGAGCGAGAAGCCTGTACAACAGCCGGACTGGGAGTCTCGATATCAGGAGAAAAATACACCCTGGGACCGAGGTAGCGCCTCCCAAGCTTTATTAAACTGGTTGAAATCAGGTCAACTTGAGCCCTGCCGGATTCTGGTACCAGGTTGCGGAAATGGTCATGAGGTGGTTCACCTGTGTCGATTAGGATTTGATGTTACAGCGATAGATGTGTCTCCCAGCGCCATGGAAGTTTTGCAAAATCGATTAAACAATCTTCAATTGTCCGCAAAGCTGGTAGCTGCAGATTTTTTTGACTGGCATGTTGAAGTTAAATATGCGGCAATCTACGAACAAACCAGCCTGTGCGCGTTGCCTCCAGATCAATGGCAAGACTATGTCAATCTACTAGGACAATGGCTAGAACCAGGTGGCATACTTTTTGGCCTTTTTATGCAGACCGGCAAGACCGGAGGCCCGCCCTGGCACTGCGATTTAATCACTATGCAGCGGTTATTCAAACCACCAATTTGGCAATGGCAAACAACGAATCCTGAATCGTTGGATCATCCTGCTGGATTACATGAACTAATGGCAAAAATCAGCCGTTCAGCTCAGTAGATTGGCTTGATTCTAAAGGGTTCTTCCTATATCGTACGCGGTCCAAAATTTCGTGATAACCAAGATAATGAGGTTACAGGTGAATAACTCCAAACTGGCACTAGCTGTTAGTGCCCTGCTGGCGCTAAGCACCCCTGTTATGGGTGCTGGCGATATCGAACAGGGCCGTAGCAAAGCATTTACATGCACCGGCTGCCACTCTGCTCCCGGACTCCGTAATGCCTACCCAGGCTATACGGTACCGAAACTCGGCGGTCAGCATGCCGATTATATGGTTGCTGCTCTGAAAGGCTATCGTAGCAAAGAGCGCTCCCACCCTACTATGCAAGCACATACAGCCACAATGTCAGATGAAGACATGGCAGATATCGCAGCATACTTCTCTTCTCTGGGTGCCAATTAGGCCCCGTTATATCCAGGAGAATCGTTTAAATGAAACGAATTATGTTAATTGCCAGTCTGGCAAGCAGTCTAGTGCTAGCCACCTCAGCAATGGCAGGTGGGCCAGGCGATGCCGCCGCTGGTAAGGAAAAAGCCGTAATGTGTACTGCCTGCCATAACGCAGATGGCAACAGCACGACGACAATTTATCCAATTATTGCTGGTCAATATCGGGATTACCTCGCGCAAGCACTTACCGATTATAGGGATGGTGGTCGCAACAACCCGATTATGAAGGGCTTTGCTGCCGCTTTAAATGACGAAGATATTTTAAATTTGTCCGCTTACTTTTCAAAGCAAGAGTCAAATTTAAAAACTCCGGATCCGGAGTAAAAATCAATACTCCCTGAAAAGGCCGGCTACCTGCCGGCCTTTTTTATGTGCCTTTTCACCCATCTGCCCAAGTATTGGTTTTTCGCCCGGATTTAAATATGATGCCTCGGCCATGAATACAAAACCCCTTGTTTCCAGCAACTTTATTAGAAAACGAATCGATCAAGATATTGCAGATTCGACAGTAGAGCATATTGTCACGCGATTCCCACCGGAACCGAATGGCTATCTCCATATTGGTCATGCGAAAAGTATTTGTCTGAATTTTGGCATCGCGAGAGACTACAACGGCACTTGTTATCTTCGCTTCGACGACACAAATCCTGAAAAGGAAGATAGTGAATTTGTCGAGTCTATCAAACGAGATGTTGAATGGCTGGGGTTCGACTGGCAGGATAATTTAAGCCATTCCTCAGAATATTTTGATCAGCTGTATGATTACGCTGTTGATCTAATCAAGCAAGGCCTGGCCTATGTCTGCAATCTGTCTGCGGAGGAAATGCGCGCGGGTAGAGGCACCTTAACTGGGCCCGGTACCGATTCGCCTAATCGTACTCGCTCTATTGAAGAAAACCTCGACCTCTTCAAGCGTATGAAAGAGGGAGAATTTACAGATGGTCAGCAGGTTCTGCGTGCAAAAATCGACATGGCGTCGCCAAACATAAACTTACGTGACCCTGTTTTATATCGAATCAAGCATCAGACCCACCAGAATACAGGTGACAAGTGGTGCATTTACCCCATGTATGACTTTACTCATTGTCTGTCCGATGCCCAGGAAGGTGTAACGCATTCGCTATGCACGCTGGAATTTGAAGACAATCGTGCACTCTACGACTGGGTACTGGACAATTTGACTCCACCTGCTCGGCCCCATCAGATAGAATTTTCCAGACTAAATCTGGATTATACGGTGCTCAGCAAGCGTATGTTGACCCAACTGGTTAGCGAAGGTGATGTAGATGGCTGGGATGATCCACGCATGCCTACATTGTCTGGTTTGCGCCGTCGAGGATACACCGCGGCAGCAATTCGTGATTTCTGTGACAGAATTGGTATTACCAAAAAGAATAATCGTATCGAATATGCGTTGTTAGAAAACAGTATTCGTGAAGACCTCGATCATTCTAGTGAACGTCGAATGGCGGTTCTGGATCCACTCAAGTTAGTCATTAGCAACTACCCAGAAGAACCAGTCGACGACAACCTTGACGCTATCAATCATCCTAATCAGCCGGAACTCGGTGTTAGGAGCTTACAGTTTAGCCGTGAGCTATACGTTGAACGCAGTGACTTTATGATCGATCCGCCGCGAAAGTTTTTTCGTCTCGGCCCAGGTCGTGAGGTACGCCTTCGATACGCCTACCTGGTAACTTGCACAGGCTATGATGTCGATGAGAATGGCGAGCCAAGTGTCATCTATTGCACCTACGACCCTGACAGTCGCGGCGGCAATGCTCCCGACGGCAGAAAAGTTAAAGGTACCATTCATTGGGTTTCAGCAGAACACGCCATCAATGCAGAAGTTCGGCTATATGATCGGCTATTTAGCGAGGAAAACCCCACCGCAGACAAGCAAGTTGATTTTAGACAGTCGCTTAACCGCCAATCTTTAAAAGTGATTGACAATGCAAAGCTTGAACCAGCTCTCGGTGGGCTGGTTGGTGTACAGCGCTTTCA
>JBLHGU010000038.1:0-33949 GCA_047615875.1 Parasphingorhabdus sp. | reverse complement strand
GTTAACTTTAGGATCAAAAGGTGGGGTCTATATCGCCGGAGGCATTGTTCCCCGTTTTAAAGAAGATTTTGTTGTATCAAATTTTCGTAGTCGTTTCTCAGACAAAGGTCGATATAAGCATTACAATGATAGTATAGCGACCCATCTTGTTATTGCCAGGTTACCTGCGTTTATAGGACTAAGGGCTTATTTACAGGGCAAGGTTAGTGCTATTTAGAATGGCATTCTGCAAAATCTGTTGAAGGCGGTGTTATATTTGAATAATTCCATTATTAATCAGTTACTTGTAGATTGTCTTGCTAAAAATTGCTAATTACAATTGCGTTAACTAACCTCGTTTGCCTACTTTATCGAAATTGGCGATTTGAGCTATATTGTTCGTTGGTAAAGCTACCAAAACTAATTGCCCGATAGAGAATTAGCTTGAAATTATCTGATCGAAAGTTCGGTCAATTGGGTCGCCATTGAATCAATTTGCTCGTTAGAGTAGCCATGACGAATGGCTTGGCTAGATAGTCATTCATTCCAGCTGAACGACATTGATTTTCAATACCAGAATCAACATTTCCAGTTAGTGCGATGATTGGCGTGGCAGCAGATCCAGTCGATTGTTCTAAGGTTCGGATTTCAAGGCTGGCTTGAAATCCGTTCTTTACCGGCATGCCACAGTCCATCAATACTAGGTCTATTTGCTGAGTTTTAAAAATATCTACTGCTCGTTGACCATTTTCTGCGACAACAACTTCATGCTCAAGCATATCCACCACTAATTCCTGGTTGGCAAGATTGTCCTCCGCGACAAGAATAATCATCGTAATAATAGCTCCGATTTACATGTAGT
Source organism: Parasphingorhabdus sp. (assembly GCA_047615875.1). Classification (GTDB taxonomy): domain Bacteria; phylum Pseudomonadota; class Gammaproteobacteria; order Arenicellales; family CAJQKF01; genus JBLHGU01. Next base: position 33,108 of record JBLHGU010000038.1, on the reverse strand, counting down.
CTAAATATTAACTTAGTTTGGCATTTGCTACTTTATTAACTACATCTAAATCCGTTTCCATGTGAACTACATTAATTAGATGCGTAGTTCTAGAAGTTGTCGTTTTTATCAATAACAAAAATTATTTTCGTTTATTGGATGATATATAAATTCCTTGGTTAAACCAACTATCGTAAGTTAGCTTCCATATTACCCGGTTTTGTATGGTTTTATTCCCAGAACTATTGTGTAGAATTATATGGCGAGGAACTAGCTTGCCCCGGTATTACTGATAATCTTATGCAAGCGGCTCTTTCCTGAAACCTGGTTATACGGATCAGCAAATTATCGGATTAAATACAATTATTCACCCTGCTTTTTACAGAGGAATCATCGATAAACTCGTTGACCTGTTCCAGGCATCCTGCACATCCCGTTAATATAGGTGAATTACATGACAATCGGAAATGCTCAAGTGTTAGATAAAATTCGTACTATCCCCACACAACCCTTTGATGATCAAAGGCCGGGGACTTCCGGATTGAGGAAAAAAGTTGTTCAGTTTCAATCTGATAATTATTTGGAGAATTTTGTTCAGTCAGTTTTTGATGCGATTCCAGAAGCACAACGAGATTGTCTGGTCGTGGGTGGCGATGGGCGATATTTTAACCAGGCAGCGGCTCAGACAATCATCAAAATGGCCGCTGCTAACGGCTTCAATAAAGTTATGGTTGGTCAGAATGCGCTGCTATCAACACCGGCAGTTTCTAATCTAATCCGAGGATATAATGCAACAGGTGGGATTGTATTGTCGGCAAGTCATAACCCGGGTGGACCTCATCATGATTTTGGTATTAAATTTAATAATGCCAATGGTAGTCCTGCACCAGAGAATGTAACGGAGCAAATATTTTCTAATACTAAATCTATTCAGTCATTTAAGATTGCCGATATCGGTGCCATTGAGCTATCGCATCCAGGTAGTCAGCGTGTTATGCAGATGGAGCTGGAAGTAGTGGACAGCGTTACTGACTATCTCAATACAATGCAACAGTGTTTCGACTTCGATCTTCTTCGCGATGCTTTTCAGAGCGGAGAACTCTCCGTCTGTTTTGATGCGATGCACGCAGTCACGGGACCCTATGCCCAAAGAATTCTGACAGAGACTTTGGCCGCAGACGCATCAAGCCTTATGAATGCGACGCCACTTGAGGATTTCGGGGGAGGTCATCCTGATCCTAACCTCGTTCATGCAAGAGCACTTTTTGAGAAAATGTCAAAACCTGGAGCAGCATCTCTTGGTGCAGCATCCGATGGAGATGGTGATCGTAATCTGATACTCGGCCCAAATATTTTTGTTACTCCAAGTGATAGCCTTGCGCTGATTACAGCACATGCACATCATATTCCTCAATTTTCTGCTGGCCTTTCCGGAGTGGCACGTTCAATGCCTACCAGTACTGCAGTAGATCGAGTTGCAAAAGCTATGAACCTGCCTTGTTACGAGACGCCCACTGGTTGGAAGTACTTCGGCAATTTACTGGACGATGGTCGTATCAATCTCTGCGGCGAAGAAAGTTTCGGTACAGGTGGAGATCATGTTCGAGAAAAGGATGGCCTGTGGACAGTCCTGGCCTGGTTAAGCATTCTCGCCGCCCTGAAGCGACCAGTTGCCGAAATAGTTCACGAGCATTGGCACACTTATGGCAGAAATTTCTACTGTCGTCACGACTTCGAGGAAATACCTATCAGTCAGGCCAATGAGTTGATGGGTAATCTTCTCCAAAGTTTACCGCAGTTGTGTGGCTCTTCGTGCCACGGATTCGAAATTGAAGATGCTCGGGAGTTTGAATATGTTGACCCGGTTGATCAGTCAATCTCAAGCAATCAGGGTGTGCAAATATTCTTTAAGAATGGCTCCAGAGTGGTCTATCGCCTGTCCGGGACAGGGACAAGTGGGGCAACTTTACGTATGTATGTTGAACGTTTTTCTGAGATTGGTTTTGATGAAGATGCGATTGAATCAAATTCCATGTTAGCGGGGGCAGGGGCTCAAATAGCTCGAATTCATCATTTTACCGGGAGGGAGGGCGCCACGGTTGTCACCTAAGAGCCGTGGGAGATGGGTTTAGGATATTTCTGTTGTTGGAATCCAATTTGCTAATAATGCTAAAACGATTTAAAGACTGGACAAGCGGTCCAGACGTCCTTAGCGTAAAGGCCTATATCCAGGTTGGTTATGAAGGGGGTGAACTATGAACTTAGCAAAATCTACGAGTTTGGATAATTCAAATGTGATCCCAATTTTTATTAGAACTCACAAAGAAACTATTGAAAATTGCACACTTCAAGATGAGCTACGGATGTCGCAGGGCACCAATGTTACTTCCTGTAAACCAGTTCAAAAGAATCCAGCTGCGTGCAAAAATGAAGAAGCCTTATTTCGAGAAAACCTTCCGCTGGTTAAATGCATTGCGTGTTCTTTGTGCCGACAATTGCCGGCAAGATTGCAAATTGAAGATCTAGAACAAGTAGGAATATTAGGTCCTCTTAAAGCCATTAACAGTTTTGATGAGAGTCAAGGTGCATCTTTAACGACTTATGCGAGTCTTCGAATTCAGGGTGCTATAGTCGATGAGATTCGGCGTAATGTTTGGGTTTCTCGATCTGTATTGCAAAAAACTCAGAAAGATTGACCAGGTAAAAACCGCTATTCAGAATAGTAATAGGCGATAAGCTGGATCATTCCATGACTGAAATGAATAAACTGCAATCTGGTGCTAGATTTGTAGAAATGTATAAAATGGACTGTGATCGTGAGTCGAATCATGTCGGTAATAATGGAAACTCACTCGACAAACTATCTTGTCACTATTTTTTTGCTGGTTTAATGAATCCTGTGCATCAATTGCCAGAGAAAGAGTGGCTGATTCTTCATAAATATCTTTTTTCTGAAAAGCATCTAAATTTTCAATCCTGTTAAAATATACAGCATTAATATCAGTTCATAAAATATGATGGATTGTGTGTTCTATTTTAAGAGTATGGAATGTTGACCGCTTTCCTTTTGTCTTTTATAGATCCAGATTATCGGATTATAAGGCCTCTATTATCGGCGTTCTGAATAGGAATCCATCTACTTGATGTCTGTCTAACCACCTAAATAATAGATTGATGTTTGGAGTAAAATCTGCTCATCCAATAGCTTGAAAAGTAAATGTATCGTAAACATAAATTAAGGTGCTGATTGTGAAAGACAGCAGGTCTAAACAATTGGCGGTTTGTAAAGTATTACAGAAAATAAGTCTGGATGTAGTTCCCCGTTATGGGTGAGTCTGATGCTGGCTGAGGTTTCTAGGGGTTAGAAAATATCAAGAACCACCGCCTGCAAAAATGCCTGTGCTTGCGACCAAAAAGACGAAAGGATATAGAGAAAGGCGCCAAATGATCGGTGTAAACGACTATCTTCTCAAGCCAGTGAAACAACTGACTTTGACTGTCATAATTTGGTAAGAGGTGCCCTTCCCGGGTAATCTAGTCGTTTGTCGTACAATTGACTCCGTTCAAAGATGCACTCAGTGAGGCATTTTTTGTTCCTGTTAATCGGAATTCAACAAATTCAGGACGTTTTTAACAAAAATAACGGCCAGACACGACTGTGATATTTCTATCACCTCCGCTACAATCCGCCGAACTATTATAAACTGTTTTTTAAATTAACTCCTCAACACCATACGGGGTGATCATGTCACGTTATTCAGCGTGGAGCGTTTTTAAGAATGGATTGTTCGGGCAACAGGGCTGGAAACGTGCCTGGCGAGACCCACAGCCTAAATCGTCCTATGATGTCATCATCGTAGGTGCGGGGTTACATGGGTTGGCCACTGCCTATTATTTGGCTAAAAATCATGGCGTACGTAATATAGCTGTAATCGAAAAGGGCTGGTTAGGTGGTGGTAATGCCGGGCGCAATACCACGATTGTTCGTTCCAACTATATGATGCCTGGCAATCGGCAATTCTACGAACATTCCCTCAAGCTTTGGGAAAACCTCAGCCATGAGTTGAATTTCAACGTCATGTTTAGCCAACGGTCCCATGTTTCTTTGTTCCACTCACCGGCGGCCAGAGATGGTGCCGCCAGGCGCTATAATTCCATGCGCTTGACTGGAAGCGATGGGGAACTGTGGGATTTGCCTAAACTAAAGCAGGAAATTCCCCACTTAAATTATGACAACGCTCGATTTCCTATTATTGGAGCGGCGGTACAGCCCAGAGCTGGCACGGCACGTCATGACGCGGTGGCATGGGGCTATGCTCGCGGTGCGGATTCGCTTGGCGTGGATATTATCCAGAATTGTGAAGTAACGGGTGTAAAGCGCGAAAATGGCAAGGTTGTTGGAATCGAAACTAGCCGAGGCGATATTGGTGCCTCGAAAGTAGGCTTCGCCGTAGCTGGCCACACCTCAAAACTTTGGCAAATGGCGGATCTTGGTCGATTACCCATTGAAACTCACAAATTGCAGGCATTTGTCTCTGAACCACTCAAGCCATTGCTTGACCATGTGGTGGTCTTCGGCGTAGGTGGGGCACACTTTTACATCTCCCAGTCCGATAAGGGAGGAATGGTTTTCGGTGGAGATCTAGACTGGTACAAGTCCTACGCACAACGCGGTAATTTGCCGATCGTTCAGGATGTGGCTGAATGTGCGACCTCTATCTTGCCATGTCTTGGCCGCGTACGTCTGCTGCGTCATTGGTCTGGTGTGATGGATATGTCTATGGATGGCGCACCTTTTATCTGTAAAACGCCAGTGGATAATCTTTATCTAAATGCCGGCTGGAATTATGGTGGCTTTAAAGCCACTCCCGCATCGGGTTGGTACTTTGCTGATTTAATCGCAAACGACCGAGCCGATTCTGCTATTGAACACTTCGATCTCAAACGCTTTGAGCGCGGCGTCATCATTGATGAACGCGGCGCCGGGCCTGATCCCAAATTGCACGGTTAGGGCGGTCATATGATCAGAATAAATTGTCCTTTTTGTGGCGACCGCGACCACAGTGAGTTTACCTATGGCGGTGATGCTAGTATTGAATATCCAGCTTTGGATGCAGCAGCAGGGCCCTGGTGTGAAGCGGTATTTTTTAGAGAGAATATCTGCGGTCGCCAGAGTGAAACCTGGCAACATGTTAACGGTTGTCGTATGTGGTTAGTTGTGGAGCGCGACACCATGACCCATGAAATATTTTCTGTGCAGCCAGCTCATCCGGGACTGGCGTCATTGTTGGAGGAACCGCAATGAGTGCAAAACGATTATCTTCCGGCGGATTAATAGATCGATCTCGCCAGATTGAATTTAGTTGGGACGGTACTTCATTAAAGGGATTTGCTGGAGATACCCTGGCATCAGCTTTGATGTCGAATAATCAAAAGGTTCTTGGTAGAAGTTTTAAGTACCACAGACCCCGCGGCATTATGTCAGCTGGTGTTGAAGAATCTGGAGCCATCATTACGGTGGGGAAGGGTGCGCGTCGCGAACCAAACGTGAAAGCCACCATGCAGGAGTTATATTCCGGCCTTGCTGCATCGGGTCAAAATGCCTGGCCAAGTGTTCGTTTCGATGTGGGTTCAGTAAATGGCCTGATCGGACGCTTTTTGTCAGCAGGTTTCTATTACAAGACCTTTATGGGTATTCCGCCACTGGAGTGGGGAAAAGGTACTGGCATATGGATGTGGTATGAAAAGTTCATCCGTAAAGCAGCCGGTATGGGCGTGGCTTCGCGGGAGCCGGATCCAGATCACTATGAGCACGCACATGCTTTTTGCGACCTGTTAGTTATTGGCTCTGGTCCTGCTGGTTTACAAGCGGCGATTACTGCTGCGGGTGCCGGTCTTGAGGTATGGCTGGTAGAACAGGATTCATTATTAGGTGGCGATTTATTGTCGCAATCCGATAGTGCGGATGCTCGACAGGGATTACTTGACCAGTTGTCAGCAACCGGTGTCAAGGTAATGACACGGACCACTGCGTTTGGATTATACGACTATGGTACTGCTGGATTACTGGAACGGGTTACAGATCACCTGGCAAGTCCTGATCCAGATCAACCCAGGCACCGATTCTGGACATTGAGGACCAAACATACCATTATTGCCAGTGGCGCTTTAGAGCGTACCATTGCATTTGGAAATAATGATTTACCCGGTGTGATGACGGCGGCTGCGGCAAGAACCTACGTTAATCGATATGCCGTGCTACCAGGCTCTACTATTTCCCTGGCAACTAATAACGATTCTTCGTATCAAGTCGCTGCAGACCTGGCTGCCGCTGGCGCTAGTGTCTCTATGATTGAAGCAAGAACCCATGTTTCTGAATCAGTTCGAGGTATAGCAGAACAGCAAAATATTAGTATTCAAACAGGCTGTATGCCCTATGCCGCCAGTGGTGGCAATCAGGTAACGGGTGTCGAACTGGCTGTACCTACTGGTAACTCATGGTCTACCCGAGGTCGTCAGTCCTGTGATTTGCTGTTGATTTCCGGGGGTTGGTCACCACTGGTGAATATGATGTCTCACCGTGGTGTTAAACCGCACTGGAATGCAGAAAACGCATGCTTTGTTGCTCGTCAACGCCATGAGAACGTTCAAATTATAGGTTCCGCTGCGGGTGTCTGGAATACTGTAGATTGCTTGGAATCAGGTAAAGCCGCAGCACAGGTTGTATTGCAGGAGTCTGGTAAAACTGTGGCGCAGGTCGCGGTGATGCCTGAATGTGGTGGTTGGGAAAGCCCCATTCAACCAGTTTACGAAGTAAAGGTTCCCGGTCGTAAAACGAAATGTCTGGTAGATCCTCAACACGATGTAACCAGCGATGATATACGTCTGGCCCATCAGGAAGGTTACGTATCTGTTGAACATCTGAAACGATATACCACTCTGGGTATGGCCACTGACGGTGGTAAAGTGGGTAATGTTATAGGTTTGGCATTAATGGCTGATGCGCTGGGTAAAGACATCCCCGAAGTAGGTACAACAACTTTTCGACCGCCCTATACACCGGTATCTATAGGTTCTTTGAGTGGCCGTAGTGTTGATAAACATTTTCGTCCATTGCGCAGAACACCAATGCACGAGTGGAATCTGCAAAATGGCGCCACTATGACCATGGCCGGTTTATGGCATCGACCTTGGTACTTCGCCCGTAGCGGCGAAACCATTAGTGAGGCCTATGTTCGTGAGGCTGATACGGTTAGAAAAACCGTGGGGTTATGTGATGTGACATCTCTGGGTAAGATTGCTATTCAGGGACCAGGTGCCACAGAGTTTCTGAATCGTATCTATACCAATCCATTTTCGAAACTGCCTGTCGGTAAAGCACGTTACGGCATCATGTTGCGAGATGATGGCATCGTGATGGATGACGGTACAACCTGGCGATTTTCCGAAACGGATTACTTCATGACGACTACCACGGCTCATGCGGCTAAGGTTATGGTGTGGCTCGAAGAATTGCTACAAACCCGTTGGACTGATCTTAAAGTGCATGTGACATCCGTCTCCGAACAGTGGGCAGGTTGCGCCGTGGCAGGACCCAAGTCCCGCGAGGTATTAGCGGCTTGTACAGCGGACGCTGCTGTGATGGAAGATGAAGTATTTCCTTTTATGGGTGTTATTGAAACCACTCTCAAAGGCGATATTCCCTGTCGAATTGCCCGAATCAGTTTTTCCGGTGAGATGGCATTTGAGGTCTATGTTCCGTCTGACTATTCCAGCGCTCTGATGGATATGTTGTGGCAAGAGGCAGAGCAGCATGATGGCTGTTTATATGGCCTGGAAGCTCTGGGTGCGCTACGTATCGAAAAGGGACATGTAACCGGGGCTGAACTTGATGGGCGAGTTACCATTGAAGATGCCGGTCTGGGTAAGATGGCTTCGCCAAAGAAATCCTATATTGGCAGTACACTTAAGAATCGCGACGAACTACTCCGGGAAGACAGGCCAAGACTGGTTGGTATTTTTCCGGTTAATCGATCTGAGACATTTAGTGCCGGAGCCATTCTCTGTCGTGGTGAAGAAATTTCCGGATTGGGTGAAGGCTGGATTACTGCGGTAACCCATTCACCGGTATTGGGTCATTGGATCGGCCTGGGATTCATCAAAGGCGGTCATGCGAACTGGCAGGGTCGCAAACTAGTGGCTGCGGATCCGGTTAGAAAAGGCAACATCGAGGTCGAGGTGGTATCGCCTCACATGTATGACCCCAGTGGGGAGAAAATGTATGGGTAATAGAGTTTCAGCGTTGGATGGTCACTATCAACCAGGACTATATGGCAATGGAGATGAGGTATGTCTCATTATCGAACTGGTTCGTGATTTGCAATTATCCCAGGTGGTCTGTTGGCCAGATAGCATTGCAAAGGTCTCCGCAATGCTCACGGACATGGTTCAATCGGATGCCCCCGGGCCTTGTTGGGCAATTGAGACAACTAATGGCTCAATTCTTAGAACCGAGCCACTGAAATGGTGGGTTATAGATGCTCCAGTTATGCAACTTACAGCGGAGCAGGGCAGTAGCCTGGATCTATCTCACTCAAGAACTCGAATTCGATTAACAGGTTCTGAAGCTACCACCACACTGAATCGATTACTGCCACTGGATCTGCGCGAAAGCTCTTTTCCAGTTGGAAGCGTCGGTTCAAGCGCCATGCATCATGTAGGTGTCACCTTGTGGCGTTCAACCAGTGGTTATGAGTTGTTTGTTCCACGAGGTTTTGCCTTGGCTTGTTGGGAAGTATTGCAGGAGACCGCTCGCCAATTTCGCCACGAAGTTATTTGATTGAGATAATCTTACAAAGTTCCGGCGTTCTATTCGAATGGGTTGTCGGTAAATTGCTGAGTTTCTTTTTTTATAATAACTTGAAGATGATGAAATTGACGACAGCCTAAATCTCCTAAGACAACTATATTTAGTTATGCCGAGAACCCTAAGGTATGAAAAAACTTAAAGTAAACGTTGAACAGTTGGTAGCAGTTGCACGCGAAAACATTGAAGAAGTCGAGGTGGCTGATGCAATAACTCAGTCAGCATCAGATGATTGTCTGGTGGTGGATATTAGAGATGTGCGAGAGAGAAAACGCGATGGTTATATTCAAGATAGTTTCCACTGTCCACGAGGCATGGTGGAATTTTGGATCGACCCTGAAAGTCCGTATTTTAAACAGCAGTTTTCAGAGAATATGCGATTCCTGTTTCATTGTGCTGTGGACTGGCGCTCTGCGCTAACCGTAAAGACTGTTAATGATATGGGATTTAAGGGAGCTGCCCATATCAAAGGTGGATTCAAGGCATGGCAAGCCGCGGGTGGTCCAGTAATTAAGCCAGAATCCTGAATAGTTGTAGAAAGCCGCGAGTCCCCATCCCAGATTGCCGAGTTCCTCTGACTGCTAGACATGGTGTTTTAATGAACAATGTCGTAGCGTGACATTGCTGAATTCAGTTTACTATTGTTTGCCTGGGAAAAGGAGTTATCATAGCCCTTTTAACTGAGGGTCGCAGATGGGTTGTCAATACTTTGAGCCTTGTGAGCAAGGTGCCGGGTCATTTACCGTGGCGATGCCGAAACTCACATTTGGGCGTGGCTGTTTGTCAGAAGTTGGGGCAAGGGCTGAAATGCGTGGTTTCAAACGAGCCGCAATATTTACTGACCCCTTTCTGGTTGGTAGTTCCTATCTAAAGACTGTTACTGAAAGTCTCTCATCACACTCCATAGATTTCGATATTTTTTCTGAGATACGTATAGAGCCTGATGATAAAACTATTGTTAATGCAGCAAGATTTCTGGATGAAGGCAACTTCGACGGTGTAATTTCTGTTGGTGGTGGTTCTTCCATAGATACCGCAAAAGGGGCGTTGGTTTATCATGCTTATCCGGCAGATTTCACGGACTACTTTGCACCTCCAGTTGGCGCAGGGTTGCCGATTCCAGGCCCTGTTCTCCCTCATATTGCTTGTCCTACTACATCAGGAACTGGTTCTGAATGTACCTCCGTTAGTGTCATTCGATTAACCGAACATAATTGTAAGTTTGTTATAGGATCGCCGCACCTGGTTCCTGTCGATGCTATCGTAGACCCGGCTTGCACAGACACATTGCATGCCAATGTAATCGCCTCTACCGGGTTTGATTTACTTTGTCATGCCATAGAATGTTATACCGCGAAGTCTTATACCAAATGGGATGCAATAGCAGATCCTGCCAGACGCCCACTATTGCAAGGTGCCAACCCCTGGAGTGATCTAGCGGCCCGCGAAGCACTAAATATCGCAGGTTGTTATCTGGAGCGCGGGGTTAAGGATAATCAGGATACCAAAGCGCGGGATCAATTAATGTGGGGTGCCACGCTGGCCGGAATGGCCTTTGGTAACTCTGGCACTCATTTGCCGCACGCGATGTCCTATGGCGTAACCCACCTGATGAATAATATTGAAACAGCGGGTTATAAAGTCTCATCACCTTTTATTCCGCACGGTATTAGTGTTGTTGTAAGTGCACCTGCCATTTTTGAGTTCCTGGCAGAGGGTGCTCCTGAGCGACACTTGGAAGCAGCCGAATATTTAGGTATGGACATTAAGGATGCCGACCTTCAGGACGCCGGTGAGGTGGTATCGAAAAGAATTATTCAGTTAATGCGCGGCACCGGTATGCCTAATGGCTTGGGCGAAATTGGGTTTGGCGGACAGGATGTCAACGCCATGGCTGAATCTGCTATACGCCAGGGCAGGGCAATACAAAACGCGCCACGTGTAGCTGAGCGACCGGACTTAAAGTCCATATATTCTTCCGCACTAAGTTATTGGTAACCAGAGCAGTATTAAATGTAAAAACTGCCTGAGTTGAGACAGTTTATTAATAATTAGAACTTTCAATTGCCTAACGGCGTCGAGGAGTTATGTATGGAAAATCATACAGCAGATATAGGTAGTGATGTTTCACAGTCGATAAAGTTTTCAGACATTTTTAATGTCGCTGCACTATTCATTGATCGTCATCCTGCAGAAGGGCGCGCAGACAAAACTGCTGTTATTTGCCATGATGGATCGACTGCTACCTATGCTGAATTGGTGACGCAGACTAACAGGGCAGGTAATGGATTGATTGAGCTGGGGCTCGTGCCAGGCGATCGAGTGCTGATGATTGTTAAAGATTGCCTGGAGTTTTATTACTTATTCTGGGGTTCTATTAAAGTCGGAATAATTCCGGTTCCGGTGAACACGTTGTTGCGCAGTAAAGACTACACCTATATGGCAGATGACTCGGGATGTCGATTACTTGTTTATTCAAAGGAATTTACCGAGGAAGTTTTGCCAGCCTTGTCAGCTATAGACAAAATACGGCCCCAGTCTATGGTTGTCGATGACCTCGATTTGTTGTTGCAGAAATCTTCAGAAGAACTTGAAATTACACAGTCATCAGCAATAGATGACTGTTTTTGGCTATATTCTTCGGGTTCGACTGGCAATCCTAAAGGTGCCGTGCATTTGCATCGGGATATGGTCGTTACGAGTCAACGCTACGGTGTTGATACGATCGGGTTAACAGAAGACGATGTGTGTTTTTCAGCTGCTAAGTTATTTTTTGCCTATGGGTTGGGCAACGCCATGACATTCCCCTTATGGTGTGGCGCAACAGCTGTTTTATTTGATCAGAGACCTACTCCAGACACTACATTTGAAGTTATAAAAACGCATCGCCCGACTGTTTACTTTGGCGTACCAACTTTATATGCGGCCCAATTGAAATCACTTGAAACGGATAAGCAAGACCTTTCTTCGCTGCGCATGTGCATATCTGCAGGTGAGGCTTTACCCGGTGATATCTTCAACCGCTGGAAAGCGATGACAGGTCTTTCCATTCTTGATGGTATTGGCTCAACCGAGGCATTGCATATTTTCATTTCTAATCGAGAAAGCGCCATTCGTATAGGAACTAGTGGACTTATGGTTCCTGGTTATCGTGCAAAAATTGTTGATGAACAAGGTGAGGAAGTCGCTACAGGTGAGTCAGGGCAATTATTAATAACCGGCGATTCAGGTGCCCGCCTTTATTGGAATAAGCCTGAAAAAACTGCTGAGACCATGCAGGGAGAATGGCTTAGTACCGGCGATACTTATATTAAGGATGAGGATGAGTTTTATCACTATTGTGGTCGAAATGATGACATGATGAAGGTGGGTGGCATCTGGTGCTCACCGTTTGAGATTGAAGCGGCTTTGATGGATCACGCTGATGTATTCGAAGTTGCTGTCGTGGGGTATAAAGATGATTCAGAACTAACTAAGCCCGAGGCTCATGTTGTTTTACAAGACAATATTTTAGCTAATCAGGAAACTAGTGATAGGTTATTATTGCACTGTAAGAGTGTTTTGGCTCCGTATAAATTTCCACGCTGGTTCCACTATGTTGGAGAGTTGCCAAAAACAGCGACAGGCAAAATACAAAGATTTAAGCTGCGCCACTAGATTTCACCTCTGGATAAATTCACCTCTAAGACTATCCCAGCACCAATAATTACCTGGTTGCAAATGAACGCCACCGATCCATTCATCTACACTATTATTGTCCAGCCAGTGACTTTCTCCTGATAGCACCTTGCGTCCAGCAGTAGTCAATTTGATTCTTTGTTCTGGATCAAAGGGCGGTAGTGTATTGTTTTTTAGTGAGTACTCAATCAGAGGATTATTTGCACTTTGAAGTCTTAGTAAATTTCGAAAGAACGAACTGTCGCCCATGAATTTTCGGGGCTCGCTTTTCTGATATCGTCCGAAAAGTGTTGCAGGCTGTAAATCACCCTCTATAAGTTGTAGTAGGGCAAGTTCACATGATCGGCTTAGGCCACTATTTTTACTCGGGTACTCTTCACAAAGTCGATTAATGGCGGCTCCCATAAATGGCAAGCCGTTACAACCTACAGACCTTAGTTTTGCCAGATTTTGTGGAGCAGGCTCGCACAAAGTCTCCCAGATCCGTACTGCGCAACCTAACATATCGTTGTCTACAGAGATGATCTGTGGCAGTAGTCGTATCAGGGTAGGTGGATCAATGAGTCCGAGGTAGTTTTCTGTGCAAAAGAGATTAATATTTGTTGTTTTCGGTTGGCCCGCAAACCAGTGAAGAATTTGGGCTATTTGTAATTGGTCATAGAGATCGTGCTCAAACCACAGATAAACCGAATCAAACTGGCCACACTCGCCAAGCTGTTTATCGCGATTGGCAAATGATGCTTTTATCTTTTGTGAATCTCCCCATCCCTGGGAAATTATATATTCAGCCCGACTACGGGACTGTTCTTCATGGCTGCATTTTTCCAGAATTGGACCTTCGTGTAGAACATCTCGCCAGGGGACTATTGGATCCTTGACACCAATATTTTTTAATACATCGATCGAGTTATCGCCATTAGTTAGATTAAGGGTGTTTAGAAAGTTCATAATAACAACGATTTATGTAAGTATATTCATTCAAAAGATTAAGTAGTCTACAGACTAATTAATGATTAATGAATATTGTCTTGAAAATTCACCAATCATTAATTAGACTTGGCTGCCTGACTAATTAAGTTACCCATGCAATCATGAGCCCTAAAACTATACTCCGCTCAGAACAAGAGCAGGTTAGAGAAGATATTCTCGCAGCTGCCAGCCAAAGGTTTCAAACCTATGGCTATGGTAAAACAACCATGGCCGAAATAGCCAAAGACTGTTCTATGTCGGCGTCCAATCTCTATCGTTATTTTGAAAACAAGCATGACATTGGCGCGGCACTTGCTTCACATTGTCTGGGTAGTCAGTTGGAGGCGTTGAATCTGGTCGTCGAAAGTACTGAAATAAGTTCGTCGGCTGAAAAGCTAAAGCAATTCGTGCTTTCATTGTTGCACCACACACACCATCACTGGTCTACACTGCCAAAAATGAGTGAACTGGTCGACGATATTTGCGCCCAACGACGCGATATTCTTTTATTACATATGGAAAATAAGCAGTTACTGCTTCGCAAACTATTAGTGGAAGGCCAGCAAACAGATGAGTTTGTCTTTGATGATATAGAAGCCACGGTTGATTCGATCATGTCAGCTACCCTGGTTTTTGATATGCCCCATTTTATGAGCTTTCATTCTCTAAGTGAGTTTGAACTGAAAGCTGAAAATCTTACCAATCTAATGGTTAGTGGTTTGGCCAATAGAGAACAAACTGCTAGTTAATCGAGGATATTAGTATGACACCAGATAGTTTTTCCAAACGCCTGGGTATTTTCGTTACAGCGAATCCCTGGAAAACGTTACTGATTAGCGTCTTGATAGTGATGGGGTTTGCAAGTGGTGGACGGTTTTTAACCTTTACCAACGACTACCGCGTATTTTTTAGTGAAGAAAATCCCCAGTTACTGGCATTTGAAAAAGTCGAACGAACCTATACAAAATTCGACAATGTACTCTATGTGCTAGCGCCCAAAGACGGCAATATTTATACGCAACAGACAGTTGAAGCCATTGATTTTCTGACCGAAGGTTCCTGGCAACTACCTTATTCATTGCGAGTTGACTCATTAAGTAACTACCAGCACAGTTATGCTGAAGGCGATGATTTAATCGTAGAAGATCTGGTTGATGAAACTGATTCATTGACAGCAGAGGATTTGCAGAATATTCAGCAGGTGGCAGAATCTGAGCCGCTATTATATGGGCAGCTAATTTCCTATCCCGGTCACACAGCAGGGGTGAATGTTACAATCCAGTTGCCAGGATTGGATCCCATAACGGAAGTGCCTGAGGTAACCGTTGCAGCACGCGCATTGGCTGATGAATTTCGACAGAAATATCCAGATATAGAACTCTATATAACTGGCGTTAATATGTTGAACAATGCCTTCTCCGAGGCATCTCAAAAGGACATGACGACGCTAATCCCACTGAGCTTTCTGGTTATCTTGATCATGGTCGGATTTATGTTGTGGCGTTGGGTAAGCGCTTTTGCAACATTCTGGATTGTAATGTTTAGTGTGATGACCGCGATGGGCATCGCAGGAATGTCTGGTATCGCGCTTACTCCAGCCAGTATCTCAGCTCCGACCATCATTCTAACCATGGCGGTGGCCGATAGCGTTCATGTGCTAACTAACTATTTCCATAAACTAAAAACAGGTGATAGCAAACAAGAGGCTATGGTTGAAAGCTTGCGAGTGAACCTACAACCCATATTTCTTACCAGCCTGACTACCGCAATTGGCTTTCTGAGTATGAATTTCAGTGATGCACCGCCATTTCGTGATTTAGGCAACATCACTGCACTGGGAGTTGTCGCAGCTTTTTTCCTATCCGTTACCTTGTTGCCAGCGATAATGATGGTTCTGCCATCACGCAACAAAGTTGTTCAGAAAGAGGAAAAACCGGCCTTTAGCGGTTTATCTGAGTTTGTCATCAGTAATCAGAAACGATTGCTATATGGCGTAGGTGGTGTTCTGGTTGTTTTGGTATTAATGATTCCACGCAACGAATTAAATGATCAATTTGTTGAGTATTTTGATACAAGCATTCCATTTCGAGTTGCGACTGATTTTGCCAGTGAAAATCTGGTGGGTGTCTATCGAATCGAATACTCATTGAAGTCTGGAGAACCGGGTGGCATCAGTGAGCCGGAATTTCTAAATAATGTTGAGGCGTTTGCGAAATGGTATCGTGACCAGCCCGGTGTGCAGCATGTAAGTAGTTATACCGACATCATTAAACGGCTTAACAAGAATATGCATGGTGATGATGAGCAGTGGTATTCGATCCCGGATAGCAGGGAATTGTCGGCACAGTATCTATTGCTCTACGAAATGTCCTTACCCTATGGGCTGGATTTGAATAACCGAATTAATGTCGATAAATCCGAAATGCGTTTTATCGTCAGCATAGAAAACCTTACCGTTAATGACACACTGGCTCTGGAAAATAGTTCCCAACAATGGCTGAGTGAAAATGCTCCTTCAATGCGCGCAGAAGGAACTGGTCCCAGTGTTATGTTTTCTCATATTACTCGTCGTAATATTAAGTCAATGTTGATCGGTACAACGGTAGCATTAGTGCTGATCTCACTTATTCTTATCGTTGCATTGCGATCGGTGAAGCTTGGGCTGGTGAGCATGATTCCAAATTTAATGCCTTCAGCTATGGCATTTGGCGTGTGGGGGTTAACCGTTGGCGAGGTCGGATTAAGTCTCTCTATTGTAACTGGTATGACACTGGGTATAGTAGTTGATGATACTGTCCACTTCCTGAGCAAGTATTTGAGAGCTCAACGTGAACAGGGATTGTCCTCGCCAGATGCGGTACGTTATGCGTTCTCCACGGTTGGTACCGCACTTTGGGTAACGTCAGTGGTGCTGATTGTAGGCTTTCTGTTGCTTACATTATCTGCTTTCAAGATCAATGCTAGTATGGGTTTGATGACAGCGATTACCATCGCATTTGCCCTGATTGTTGACTTCTTCTTCCTTCCACCTTTACTAATGAAACTTGAGGAACGCAAAAATGCAAAAACTGCTGCTTCTGCTGCTTCTACTGCCACTTAGCCTATGGGCTGAAACACCTGAGGAGAAGGGCCTGGCCATTCTTATGGAGGCTGATGCCAGAGATACCGGTTGGGGTAATCAACAAGCCAACATGAAGATGAAGCTGAAGAATAAACAGGGTGATACCAGCTCTCGAAGTATTCGTATCAGATCGCTTGAAGTGCCTGGTGATGGTGATAAAAGCCTGTCTATATTCGATGATCCGGCAGATGTAAAAGGTACTGCATTTTTAAGTCATACCCATGCAGTTAAACCAGATGAACAGTGGTTGTATTTGCCTGCATTGAAAAGAGTCAAGCGAATTTCATCTGGTAATAAGTCAGGACCTTTTATGGGCAGTGAATTCGCCTATGAAGATATAGCTTCTCAGGAAGTGAAGAAATACAAATACAAATATTTGCGGGATGAAGACCTGGATGGCACTATGACGTTTGTGGTAGAACAATATCCGCAATATAAGAAATCCGGTTATACACGCCAAATTGTGTGGATCGACAAAGAACGTTATATTGGCTTGAAAATTGAGTTTTATGATCGCAAGAACTCTCTGCTCAAGACCTTGAGTTTTCATGATTACAAGCAATATATCGATAAGTTCTGGAGGGCATCGAAGTTGTCAATGCTCAATCATCAAACTGGCAAGAGCTCGAGTCTTGAGTGGACTAACTATGAATTTCAAAGTGGGTTGGGCGAAAAGGACTTTCATCGTTCGGTATTGCAAAGAGTTAAATAATATAGCTAATGTATAAACTGGCAGTAAAGATTTCACTTCTAGTACTGGGAATGGTGTTTGCTGTTTCCAGCTGGGCCGAGATGGATGTTCGCGGTAATCTTAGTCTGGAGCTACGGCAATTTCCAACTTCAGCTCTGGATAGCCGTCAGCATGGTTCGAATATTTCTGCCAGCATCGAGCCAGAGTTTAGCTGGAGCTGGAATGATGGTCTCGACTCTCTGACATTTGCTCCATTTATTCGTCAGGATGAAGGTGATGACAAACGATCTCATGCTGATTTGAGAGAGCTGATGTGGTTGCATGTGGCGGACAACTGGGAACTTCGCACCGGTGTTGGAAAAGTTTTCTGGGGGGTAACTGAAGCCCAACATCTGGTTGATATTATTAACCAGACCGATCAGGTTGAAAATCCTGATGGCGAGGATAAGCTGGGTCAGCCTATGATCTGGTTATCGTTCCCTAAGAACTGGGGCACGCTGGATATGTTTGTACTGCCAGGTTTCAGAGAGAGAACCTATCAGGGAGTATCTGGACGACTGCGAACGTCACCAAGGGTAATAGACTGGAACTCTGGTTATGAATCTAATGATGAAGATTCACATGTTGATTATGCTTTGCGCTGGTCTCATTATCTGGGAGCCTTTGAAATAGGACTTTCCTGGTTTGACGGTACTAGCCGCTCTCCGCAGCTTCTTCCCCAGAATAATGCTGATGGAGAGATAGTATCGACGCCATATTATCCATTGGTTGAACAATTGGGAGTGGATCTCACTGCCGCTGTGGAAAGCTGGCTTTTGAAACTTGAAGTTGTACGCAGAAGTTACACTTCATTAGAAAACTACACGGCATTATCGGCAGGTTTCGAATACACCTTTTCGTCGTTTATGGGTAGTCGCTTTGATCTTGGTTTGATAAGCGAGTATCTTTACGATAGCCGCGAGAATGGCGGTCCATTTCAGGACGATATATTTGCGGGTGTACGCATTGCGTTTAACGATGCACAAAGTTCTGAGTTGTTAGCAGGTGTTATTGGTGATCGAGATAATGGCACCCGTTTGTACAATCTGGAAGCCAGTCGTCGGTTAGGAAATCAATGGAAGATGGCCCTTGAAGCACGGTTGTTTTCCTCTGTGCATGAGCAGGACCCCCTATATAGTCGGAGAAATGATGACTATGTAGAACTTAATTTCACCTATTTTTTCTAGACTGATTTTGATGTGCTAATTTATCGCATAGCCGACTAGAATTGTTATGCGGGAATCTGATCTTCAGATTCGGCCGACTCAGATTTTTCTGCATGGTTATTTTCTGGCACTTCGACCCTGAAGAAAATTGCGTATAAAGCTGGCACCACTATTAAAGTAATAACTGATCCAAACAGTAAACCAAAAAATATCGTTACTGCCATGGTTTCAAACATACCACCACCTACCCATAGCGGAATCATTCCACCGCAAGTAGTTGCGGTAGTTAATAGAATTGGCCTTAGTCTAGACTCACTAGCAGCAACCACTGCATCCCAGGGGTTCAAGCCTTGGTCACGATAAGAATCAATACTATCGATTAGTACAATTGCGTTATTAATAATAATGCCAGCAAGGGATAACACCCCCAGTATTGTGAAGAATCCAAAGGTAGATTGTGCAATCAGCAGACCCCAGGCCATTCCGATAACCCCCATCGGAATGGTAAGCATAATTATTGTTGCTTTGCGTAGTGAGTTAAACTGACTAACTAGTAGCAGAACAATGCAAATAAACGCTAAGGGCAACTTATCGACAATTGATTGACTAGCGTCATCTGAAGATTCAGATTCGCCGCCTATCTCGATTGAGTAACCTGAAGGCAATTCAGATGCAAATTCACCCAGCCAGGGATTAAAAGTCTGATTAATCATAGTGGCTGTATAGTCCTGAAAAAGCGTAGCAGATACCGTCACTGTACGGACTCTGTCTCTGCGTAATATGTTGGATGCGGACCACTGCACCTCAGCCTCAGCTATCTGAGCTAACTTTACGCTTGCGCCAGATTGAGAATTAATTGTTAAGTCGTTAATGCGTCGCAGGTCATTTCGTTCGGCGCCTTCTGTAATTAATGTAATGGGGATTCTGTCTTCACCCTCACGAAAATCACTGACGGTAAAGCCGCTCAAGTTTTGTCGAAGCGAATCTGCAACGTCGTCACTTGTAACACCTGAAGCAAGTGCTCGTTGTTGATTTATATTTATAACAATTTTCTTGGTTCTGGCACCCCAGTCATCTTTTATTGTTTGAATACCGGGAATGCTTAATAACTTCTTCTTAATAATTGCTGTACGACTTTCAAGATCATTGATGTGTTGTCCACTGAGTCGTACCTGAATTGGGTAGGAGACAGGTGGGCCTTGTGATAATCGTGCAATTTTGTATTCGACATCAGGATGATTATTTTCGATGTACTCGCTAAGCTGGATTATCGTCGAATCGAGTGCAGCAGCATCGCGCACAGTTACGATGCTGGATATGTGAGCGGGATTACCAGCGCCTGGGTTATAACCCAGCTTAAATTTTGGCGCGCTACTACCTACAAAATTAGTCCAGCCAGTGATAAGACCGCTTTTGCTTTTAATCGACTGATAAGTTGTCTGCAAACTATCAGATAACAGTTGCGTGACTTCAATATCTCGCCCAAGAGGTAAATCCAGTTCTACGCTCACTATGGCCTCGTCTGATGGCGGGATAAATACAGCAGGTACATAATTCAGCGCAATACCTACAGTGCCAAATAGTGACAACACTAGCAAAATAGTTAACCATCTGAATTGAAGTATTATTTTTATAGCCCTTGTGTAAAGGAGCACAAACGGTGCTCGTTGAGCGTCACCTTTATTTTTTACTTTTAATAACAGTGATGCAATTGCAGGGATAACCGTGATTGAGAATACCCATGAGGACCCCAGGGCAATAGCCACGATGTAGAAAATCGCAGCGCAAAACTCGCCTATTGCCGACTCGGCCAATGCAATTGGCATAAAAGCTGCGACGGTAGTCAGGGAGGCTACCAATAGGGGAATCTTGAGTTCTCCAATGGTTAAACCAGCCGCTTCGAGCCCTGATTTGCCTTTTTCCATTTTTAGCATTATCGACTCGTTTATAACGATGCCATTATCAACCAACAAACCAAGGGAAATAATTAAGCCCGCCAAAGAAACTTGATTGATCGATATGCTAAATACCGACATCAGTGCAAATGTGCTCAAGATCGCCATCGGTATTAAAATTGCCACTGCGATTGCTGTTCGTAAGCCGAGAAAAATAAGTAGCACAAGAAATACAATGGCAATGGCCTGTGCAATGCTGGAAATAAAGTCCTGAATCTTTAGTTCCACTATATCTGCCTGAAATGCGGATTCCCGCAGATCAACACCCAGGGGTAGTGTTGTCTGTACGAGAGAGGCAAAGGTCCTTAACTCTTCTCCAAGCTTAAGAATGTCTCCTCCTTCATTCATGGAAATTGCCAGCACCATGGCGGGTTTACCATTTGCAAAAACCCGATTGGTTGCTGGATCCTCCAGAACTCGGGAAATATTCGCAATATCCTGAAGTTGTACCAGGTTATTCTGATTGTCGCGTATGACTGTTTGATTTAAGTCGGTCAGTGATGTGAAATTACCGCTTGGCTCAAGACTAATCCGCTCCTCGCCAATAACAATATCACCACCCGGTGAGATAACATTGACACTACTAATCGCGTTGCCAAGCATACTCGGACTGATACCCATTTCGCGCAATCGTGCGCCACTATATTGAACGTAAATGACTTCTTTCTGTTTACCGTACAGTTCTACTTTAGAGACTAAATCAAAGCCAATTAACTGATCGCGTATATCATCTGCCATATTGGCGAGTTCAATTAAATTAAAGCCATCCCCGGTTAACGTAAACAGACTGCCGAATACATCGCCAAATTCGTCATCCACAAAGGGGCCTTGAATGCCTGTTGGTAGTAACGGAGTGACAGATTCAATTTTGCGACGTAGAGAATCAAAAATGGGTCGCATCTCTTTGTAAGATTCTTTGAAACGAACAGTAATGTAGGAAAGACCCTCTCGGGAGATACTTTGAACATTATCCAGCTCAGGCATTTCCATGACGGATTCTTCAATCACTGAAGTGACCAACTCTTCCATCCGCTGGGCACTGGCACCTGGCATCTGGGTCTTGACAATGACAGTTCGAATGATGAAACCCGGGTCTTCGGCCTTAGGCAGACCAACGTAGGCAATGCAGCCCCACAATATCATTGCCAGAGTTATCACTATTGAAAGTCGATTATTCTTTAAAGTTACTTCAACCAGATTTAGCGCCATTATCTTGCTCTATTGTTTATTGCCCACTCAGGCGCTTTACTTTCATGCCTTCATTTACTCTAGAGGTGCCGGAGACAATAACCTCATCCCCTTCGGATAAGCCTGTGGATACCTCAATTCCATCATTGCGTAATTCTCCGGTGGCGACTGTCCTTCGTATCGCGGTAAAAGCTTCTGTAGAGTCAGTCAGCTGAAATACGTAGACAAACTTTCCACTCGCATCTTCTAATATAGCCTGTGGTGATAGTAGAATTACCTGATTCGTATTATCGGTTTCAAATTGTAGTGTGACGGAAGTGGCGAGTCCGACTCGAAGGTTTTTGTCTGCCTTCTGAATTTCAATTTCAACGTCAAAACCAGCAGAATTGTTATTGCTAACACCCACCTCAACAACTACACCAGGGAATGATTCGGTACGCGCACTTGGGATAGCTACAGCAACCGGGTTGCCTGGCTTGATTTGGTCGATGAGTGCCTCAGGCACAGTAATTTTCGTACGCAGAAAGTTTCCACAGGATAAATTAACCACTGACGAACCCGCAGAAATATTGCTATTTATTGAGGCCGGGGTTGCGGTAACCGTGCAATTGTCTGTACTGCTGGACAGCTGTGTATATTGCTTACTTTTGAGCATCGAGTTCAATTGTTGCTTAGCAACGGCAACGCTGGCCTTGGCGCTGTCAGCATTAGCCCTTGCCGATTCCAGTTCCGCTAAACTGGCAGCTTGAGCCGCATACAATTCTTTGGCACGTTTATAAGCGCTTTTGGCATTGACCTGAGCTGCTTTTGCCTGAGATACGCTGGCCTGTGCCTGACGGGAGGAAATTTCATAGTCGGTACTATCTAAGCGTGCAATAAGATCGCCCTTATTAACGATATCCCCAACCTGAATCGGCAATTCGACGATTACTCCAGATACTCTGAAGCTTAAATCTTGCTTATCCGACGAGATAGTCGTGCCTGATAACACCCGAACTGCGCTGCCAGTTTGCCCTTTAATAACATGTGTTTTTACAGCTTTGATGATTTGTGGAGCAGAATTATCTTCCTGTTCTGTCTCACTACAAGCAGAAATTCCAGTGATTAATAAAATAGTAACTAAAAGAGCGTCTTGCAGCGCACTTGATGTTTTTAGTGGACGCATAGTAGTTTCCGGGTACTGTCTTTATTGTGGGATGTTTTGAGATTGAAAATCAGCCGACCACTGTTGGTAGGTATCAGATTCCATTAGGTAACTCACTGCCGCAACTTGCAGCTGCCAGTTTGCAAGCCCCTGAATGTATTGATACAGATTAGCCTTGTCTCCGCTAAGTGCTGAAATATAAGTATTTTGAATGTTCTGTAAAGCTTCAATAGTTACCGCTCCACTAGCATAAGCCCGTTGGTTTATAGCCAGACTTTTCTCTGCTGATGAAAGAGCAATCTTGCCCAGCTTTATATCCTGCCAGGCTTGTGCCAGGCTAAATACGGAATTACGAGCTGCCACTTGTGCGGTATTTTTGCTAGCCATGTATTCCAGCTCCGAGTTAATTAATTGGTTATTGGTTTCACGAATGACACTGGTAAGGCGGCCACTAGTCCATAATGGCAGGCTAACGTTTACACTCAAACTGATGTCGTCGACGCCATTAAGATTTGCGCCAGAAGAGCCAGTGGAACTATCCAGAAAAGTATAAGCCTGACCGGTCAACTTTACTTCAGGGGTGTATCTACCTTTATCTGCAGCATCCAGCTGAAGGCGATTCGAATCTATAACGACACGTGATGCCTGTAATTCTGGAGAATGTTTAACTGCCTGATTTGAACTCCAGTCAGATAGTTTTTGAATGCCACTGAGTGTTTCTAAAAGGGGCAGCACTAACAGATGGCTGATAGCCACAGCAGGATGGTCAAGCCCAATCGCTTCGAACACAGAATTCTCGTCGAACACGGTATTGCTTAAATCCATTAACGCACGCCGCGCCTCCAGCGTGCCAATTCGCGCAGCCAGTAGATTTGAATTGGCTGTCGCAATTGATGCCTCAGAATTATATACATCGCCCACTGTGCCACTACCCAATGTGGCACGTTTTTGAGCCATGGATAAATTTGACCTTGCTAATCTAACACTTTCCTGTTGAGCCGACAGGCTCGCTTCTGAAATTAATACCTGTAAAAATACATTCATAGTATTCACCACGGCGCCTTGTTTTCTGGCTACATCCTGATGCAGCTGACTGGCCTTATTCAACTTCGCCACTTCATAGTTAGTGTGACTAACTATTGAGTAGAGGGTTTGTGTGTAATTAATTGATGCACGGGTATTTTGGTGCGGATTACCTGTAGTTACTGTATTTCCAGCAGTGCTATTTCTAGTGTGATTAAATGCCGCATCAAACTGCGATAAAAGCGAGGATTTGGCCTGGGCAATTGACTCGTCCGCCAATTTAATATTATTTAGCGACTGTGCCAGCCCAGTGTTCTTGTTTAATACCCATCCTAAGGCTTTTTCAAGAGTGATACTGTCAATCTCCAAATTGGAGAAACCAACTACGGTAGCAGACGCCAACACTTCCACCGGCAGATCTACGCCCATGCGTTGTGCAGATGCCAGATTTAGAGTTAAATGATGTTCAGACTCCAACCAATGCGGACCATGTTCTAGTTTTTCTCCCTGTAAAAGACCAAATATATCCAGCGCGATACTGCGTGCAATTAGAGACTCATTAGCATCGACTATATCCGTCATCATTGCGCCCTTAGCAACGGCTTTTGGGCCCTCAAAAGTAAACACAGGAATATTGCCTGCCTGGATCTGTTTAATAATTGTGTCGGTGCCTTCTCTCATAGGCGGTACCAGTGCCATTGCAATCGGCGAGGGGACCTGGTCAATTACCGGTTTTGATCTATCCAGAAATGTGACTGAAAACTGCAAACCATTTTTTGCGGCACTTCTTGTTAGTCCTTCAAAAAATGCATCACCCAGGTTCGCAACAGCTGCATCCACTATCAATGTTACGGGTTTTCGTCCTATGACCTGGGCGATAGTTTTAAAAGTGTTATCTACGTCGTTACGAGTGCTGAGCCATCGCAGATTAGGTGTTTTAGTCTTTACTTCACCGCCAACCAGATTGGGGTCAACTATCCACGTGAGAAAAGTAGGCCTGGAGAAATGGCTTTGCTGATAAAGAATCTGGCTCGCCAAAAAGCCTGGGGCAATAATGGCTCTTATTTCTGGCGTAGAACTGGCTATTTTCAGTTGCTCCTGAAATGACTCAGGGGAGGGTAATGCTGTAAATGTGACATACTCGACGCCTGCTGGCTCATCCATTAATTGGGTCAATTCAGTGACGATAAGATCCTGCATTCTGGATGCTTCAACAGCCCCACTCGATACAAATCCTATTTTGAAGGACCCCGCATTGACGCGGTGTGCGGTAGCTAGTGAAAGGCTAAACGCTAAACAAACGACTATCCATTTTAATCTCATTCCATAAGTAACTAATTCATGCATGGTTTTTCATATCCATCTTGTTATGACAGGTTGCTTGTTAACCGCTCATCTAATCTTATGGCATAAAGCTTAATTTGCGAAACAATCCAGGTTGTTGATTTTCCTGGATCGACTATTTAAGAAACCACTTGGTGGTGATTATCTCCCATTTTCAGGCGAAGATGGATTACATTTTTTCTGAATCGATTAAACTGTTGTCTATTGTTATCTGTCGATGCTGACCACTGCAAGCCAATTAGACGGTCGATGCAGAAGTTGATCCCAGAAGACATCGCAATCTCCCGAAGTTAACCTCACAGAATCATGGCTACTGCTTGGAGAAGGGCTGCCAAGTGGCTATACTTGGGCACCTTATCTATTCCTTGGAGTATGAAAATGACCTCGGTCTCCCGCGACATGTTCGACCAGTATATGGTCCCAAATTATTCTCCCGCTAAAGTAATTCCTGTGCGCGGTGAAGGAAGTCGCGTGTGGGATCAGGACAATCGCTGTTACATCGATTTTGGTGGTGGGATTGCTGTTACTGCCTTGGGTCATGCCTATCCTCCAGTAGTGGAGGCGCTGAAGAAACAGGCCGACTCCATCTGGCACTTAAGTAATATTTATACCAATGAGCCGGCATTATCTTTGGCAAGCAAATTATGTGAAGCAACATTTGCTGAAAAGGTGTTTCTTTGTAATTCTGGTGGCGAGGCTAATGAGGCAGGATTGAAGTTAGCCAGGCGTTATGCCAGTGATAATTTTGATGATAGTAAACACGAGATCATTGCGTTTGACGATTCTTTTCATGGCAGAACATTTTTTACTGTAAGTGTTGGTGGGCAACCAAAATATACCGAAGGGTTCGGACCACTACCCGCTGGCATTACCCATCTTCCATTAAACGATATCGAAGCTTTAAGAAGTGCTATTTCGACAAAGACCTGTGCAGTGATAGTAGAACCGATTCAAGGTGAAGGAGGAGTACGCTCTTGTGATAAGGATTTCCTGCAGGCTGCTCGTGAATTATGTGATGAACACAATGCACTACTAATTTTTGATGAAGTACAATGTGGAATGGGTAGAACTGGTTCGCTATACGCCTATATGGATTACGATGTTGTACCGGATATATTAACCACCGCCAAGGCTCTTGGTTGTGGATTTCCAGTCGCAGCAATGTTAACAACTGAAAAAGTCGCGGCTAGTATGGTGGTTGGAACTCATGGCAGCACCTATGGCGGCAATCCCTTGGCCTCAGCTGTTGCAAGCACTGTTTTGGACATTATTAACGACCCAGAATTACTGGCTGGTGTATCAATACGTCGCTCAGTCATTGACTCAAAGCTTAATGACATAAATTTTCGATATCCATTATTCGATGAGATTCGCGGCAAAGGTTTATTAATCGGGTGGGTATTAAAGGCGGAGTTTTCCGGTAAAGCTCGAGACATCTTGAATGCAGCAATGGAAGAACAGCTTTTCATTTTAGTCGCTGGGCCAGATGTCATACGCATGGCACCTTCTTTGATCATCAGTGAAGCCGATTTGGAAGAAGGCTTGAATCGACTAGAAAACGCAGTAGCGGCAGTTTTTGATTCATTACAGTGAAATTTGGCGGTTTGTCTGCCGAACTATTTTCTGGCGCTAAAGATAGTGTACCAGTAGTTTTTTCCGCCGCACCCTTTGGTGTTCTTTTTGGTGCACTGGCTGTCGAAAACGGCATGTCAATTACGGAAGCCGTCTGGATGAGCGCCTTACTTTTCGCCGGTGCGAGCCAGATGGTAGGAATAGAATTATTTGGCCAGGTAATTCCTGCCTGGATAATCGTTCTATCAATTTTTGCGGTGAATTTTCGCCACGTTCTATACTCGGCAGCGATAGGTCGACATCTTCACCATTTTCCTCCACTACAACGTTTTCTTGCATTCTTTTTTCTCACTGATCCGCTATTCGCTGAAACAGAACTAAAGGTTTTAAAGCAGGGCAGGGTTAGTATGGGTTGGTATTTTGGCTATGCACTACCGCTATATTTTAGCTGGATTGTAGAGGCTTATATCGGGGCCTATTTTGGTGTGCTCATTATGGGCTATTCAGAGATCGGTATAGATTTCTTTCTGCCAATTTATTTTCTTGGTCTGGTTATGAGTTTTCGGCAACGAAATAACTGGTTTCCGGTAGTTATAGCCAGTGCCATAGCTTCCATAGTTGCCTGGCATACTGTGGGGTCACCCTGGCATGTAAGTATTGGTGCCATTGCAGGTGTTGTTGTGGCGGCTCTGATTTATCGACCAACGCCTATCGTGGTGCAGGAGAAATTGGAGTGATTGAATCGACCAACATGTGGATAATTATATTCGCAGCGTTGGCAACCTATATTACTCGGGTTGGCGGCTATCTCATAATATCTACAATGCGGTCAGTTTCACCGCGTGTACAGGCAGCGCTTGATGCGGTTCCAGCCGCTGTACTAACAACCATAGTCGCCCCTGCTGCGGTTAGTCATGGTTGGGCAGAGTTTCTAGCTATTGTTATAGCCGGTGGCGCGGCCCTGCGGCTGTCACTAATACCTATGTTTATCATTGGGGCTAGTGCTGTGGTATTTCTTAGATGGGTTGGGCTCTAGTCTATGGCGCCTAAACATAACCATATCGGGCCATCCCTGGCCCTGGCTCTCATTCAATTTTCTAAACGCTAACGACGTTATCCTGTCCAAAGAGATTCATTGATCCATAACTATGACCTGGCAACAATGTAGCCAGATCTCCGTTTGTATGTCCAAACAAATTTGTCAGGATGTCGCCCATAATGTTGCGAAAATCTACAGTGTGCTGTAGATAACGACCCTGGTAAAGTTGAGTGGCTGGATCAAGTCCGGGCCATGTCCCATAGAGACCTCCCTGTATTAGACTGCTGATCACAGTCCACACTGCAGCATTGCCATGATCTGTTCCTCTACTGCCATTTTCCAGGGATGTTCTTCCAAACTCTGACATGGTAAGAATTACAGTTTGATCCATTAAGGGACCAAGATCATTTACTAGTGCGCGAATACCACCTGCAAAAGAACCGAATGAGCGGGATTGTCTGCCAGCCGGGTCACCATTGCCTTGATTACTGTGGGTATCCCAACCACCGATGTTTACCGTGGCTGCCTGTAAACCAACATTAGATTTAATGAGCCCGGCGAGCTCTCGTAATTGATTGCCATAACCATTTGATGGATAGGGGAAGAGAGGATCTACTACTGGTGGAGGTAGGGTAATGTTTTGTACAACATTCAAGTTATTAAACAAAACTTGCCCGTATTGATGAACCAGAGTCTCATAGGCCGTTGCGGGGCTCGGAGCGTTGTTATACACAGGTAATACCGCATTAGTTAGTGCAACTTCATCACCGCTGCCTAGACCAAGATTAAAGTTATTAATCGAGTTAAAGCTTTGCACCGGTATATCGCCTCGTAAAGCCTGGGCCAGACTACTGCCATAGTGTACTGCTTGAAGCTGGCCTGATAATCCTGCGACTTGTATGTGTCGATTTAACCAACCATCGATATCATCTACTGGTGCACCACTTTCTATGCGGTGTTGTCCGGCAAAATGTGATCGAGTGGCATTATCGTATTGCACAGTTGGCAAAATAGCCATGTTGCCATTATCGTATATGTCTAACAATGGAGACAACGATGGTTGTAAACCGAAGAACGTTCCGGTGCCTGTCGGTGCCGGTTGGTTCCCGAGCCTATCTGCCAGGGGCAATGCCGGAAACACCTCATTTGATTCTGGTGTGGGTATATAGATAGTGGGTCTGAGTGGTATATAACCGGTGTCGCCTATTGGCGGTATCATATTTAGACCATCACAGCCACCGCGCTGGAAAATCACTATCAAAGTGGGATTAACTGGTGGTACACTTTGCGCATGTGCGGCTTGAATGATGGGGTTGCGGAAGATGCAATTACCCGCCACCACACTACCGGCGCCTAAAAGTCCGTGAAGAAATTGTCGTCTTTTCATGGTCCTGCTCCTCTTGTTAGGTAGCTGGTTGATTATTGGAACTGAAACTGCGGAAAACTTAAGGACGTTCCTATAAGTTGTCGCAGTAAAGGGTCGTCAAATGCTGCATTAGCAGCGTTGCTCAAATCCATTCGATAGGACCCGAACACAGATAGTGCTTGTAAACTTGTAGTGCCAGTGGCGTCATGAGCCGCGGGATCTCCGGTAGATACCTGTAATAGATATCCAACTATGCCGTCATTGGTCAGATAATCTGGACTAAAGAACGCAATGGGGATGATTGATGATGCAGTTCCGCCAGGGGCGTTTCTAGCAAGGTCATTAACCCACTTAATTCGTTCGATTAATAAGCTCGAATTAATCCAGTCGCTGCCAATTTCAGAATAGCCGGTTGGCACAGGGTTCTGAAACAATCGAACCCCCATGGCTGTTAATGGTCCTAGCAGGTCATTACCATCGGTCTCTGCCTGTAACCCACGTACAGCGCTAGCTATAAATTCAACCGGAGTTTTGATTTTGGCCCGATAGTTGGCCGAGTCAAAAAACTCATTGGATAAAATAGTCGTCAACACCTGAGTTATTTGATCAGGCGCTGCACTGCTGGATAGAAAAGTCGCAGAACAACTCGCAACTGCGCTGGCAGGCGGCGTGTCATTGACGAAATAGGTTACCAGTTTCGTGCAGATGTGATTCGCGGTTGACGGATGGCTGGCTAATGCATCTAGTAGTCCATTGAACTGATTGATCCCGGCACCTACCATTAAGCCAGTTTGTGAATCAATATCCGAGCCATCAAATACAATAGTAACTTCCTGAGGTGTACCCTGGAACAACGTTTGGATTGCCGTGTTGTGGAAGGCCGAGTTCATGAAGAAATTACTGGTTGCATCCAAATGCCCACCAGTGAGTAATTCCGCAGCGCTTTCAACATCCGTTTCTGTATAGCCGCCATCAACGCCTAGAGTACTTAGCTCCATAACTTCACGAGCATAGTTTTCATTCGAGTCGCCTACCACGTTACTTATGTTGTCCAGATAGATCAACATAGTTGGACTCTTGGCATTGATATCCAGCAAGGTGCGGAAGTTGCCTAACGCCTGGTTTCTAAATGCCTGATTCTCTGCCAGTTCGAAGGCTGCCGAATTTCTGACACTATTGCCAAGGTAATCGGTCCGTGTGGTATTAATATCGGTGTTGAAGTGGTTATCCCAGAACCAGGTCATGACTTCCTGTAATTGACGCGGACTATAGATCTTATGCAGCAACGCCCATCGTTGTAACTCGGCACTGGTTGTAGGCAATCCGCCGGGGAATACAAACTGCAGTCGCGTTTGTAACTCAGTATCATCTAGTGCAGCGGGGTTAAGTTGTTGGGTAATAAAGTTATCCGCTCCAATTGTCTCAACCTCTGTTAACAGGGCAGGGGTTGCGCCGAAGGTGATTCTATTGATCAACTGCAATCCGGCAAAATCTACTGTAACAACATTCAGCACAATTAATGTGGAGCCTGGATTACCGTTGCTATCCAGAGCATCCAGGTCAATCTGAATTGTCTGGCCCTGAATAACATCTGCGTTGTCAATGCGCAGCGTCCAGTTACCATTTCCGGCCACACTGACAGCATGACCGATTGGCGCAATGCCGGCATCATTAACATCACTTATAGTGGCTGTCATGCTCGCGATACCTGTAAGGTCGTTAGCATTACCGGCCAGTAAAAATCCGGTTTCCGGAACATTGTCATTTGCTACATGTGATGTAACGCTAACTACGGGGCCTTCATTATCCGCAACAACGCTCACATTAACACTGGCGGCAGAGCTGTTACGGGCAAGGTCTGTAGCAGTCGCTGTAATGACCAAAGTGTCTCCATCGTTAAACAGTGCATCGGCTACTACGGCTGACCACGATGAAGTCAGTGTGTCGACAATGGCAACGATATCTGTGGAAACCGCACCGTTTAGAACATTAACCACAACACTATCGATACTACGATTATCGGTCGCTAAACCCTGAACGGTAAATCCATTCTCGGTAACATTGGCGGCGTCAACGGGTGAGGTTATAGCTATTGCCGGTGGCGTCAGATCCAGTGTGTTGTCACCATCTCTGGTTACTATGAAAGATACAGCGCCGGGTTCGAATGTCAGTGGGCTGTAATACCGTTTGTTCCCGCCAAATAAATTTTTGCTATAGAAGACGTATGGATTGGTATTGCTGAAATCTAGATCAAAGTGCACGATACCCGCTAAATTGGTGTAGCCGTATTTGGTCCATTTTAGCTCGCCATTTGGCAGTTTCTCATAGGCATAGATCTTCTTTCCAAGCAGAATGGTATTGGAATCACCATCAACCAGAGTCACCGGCGTAGTGCCAACTTCCCATCTAAACTCACCACTATTTACTATTTCAGGTGAATAAACTCTGCCTGCATTATAGGGGGTCGTAGACAGAACAAATTTTCTATCCTCATCGAGACCATCCAGATCGAATAGTGCTACGCCGTCGTCATTGGTATATGCCCGATAACGATAACTGCGTTCATCATCGCCCAGCAGCTCATACACGTAGATTTTTTTATCAACTAAGGCATCGCCACTGATGGCATTAACCAGGCTGACGACTAGGGGGCTATTGCCGACTTGAAAAGTAAAAGAACCTTTTTCTGTATAAGGATCACTTTCGCGATATTGACTATTAATCGGACTTTTAGCCTTGGCAAAATAATTACGACCACTGCCCAAACCAGAGGGCGAAAAGCGAATCTGACCATCATCATCCGTGTAACCGTAGGCTGCGTAGTCAGCTGTAGCATCATCAACACGCTCGTATAGATAAACTTTTTTATCTCCCAGTGCGGAGCCATCAATATTACTTACGACAGTGAGATTCAGCGTACCAACAGGGAAGTCAAAATCACCATTTTCAGTAATTTCGTCACTATATGCATATCCGGTATTAAAAGGCCGGGCTTTCGCAAAATAGCTGCGATCATCATCCAGGCCTGAGGGGGTAAAATGAATTAGGCCATTTTCATCAGTATAGCCGTAGCCTCGGTACTCACTGGATTCGTCAGAAACTCTCTCATATAAGTAAACACGACTGTCGGTAATAGGCTCGCTAGAGGCAAAGTCAAACAATTTGATTCGCAATGTGCCAACATCAAATGCATATGCACCAATTTCGGTGATATTAGAGCTATAGGCATAACCCGTTTTGTATGGTTTCGCCTTTACAAAGAATGTTGCACCATTTCCGAGGTTTTTCGGGGTGAATCTTATTCGCCCCTCATCATCAGTGTAGCCATAGGAACGATACTTAGTTTCGCCCTCGCTAGTTCGCTCATATAAATAAACTTTCAATCCGCTAAAAATAGTCCCATCCAGCGGATTAGACACGACTACTGGGAGAGTGCCAACATTAAATGTAAATAGCCCTCTAGTTGTGATCGAGTCGCTATAGGCATAGCCTCGATTGTAGGGCCGTGCCTTGACATAGTATTCTTTTCCCTCGCCCAGGCCGCCTGGCGAAAATATTACCTTACCATCAGCATTGGTATAGCCGTAGTCTCGGTATTTGCTGCTGCCATCCTCAAGAACTTCATAAAGATAGAGTCTTTGACCTACCAGGGTGCTGTCTTCCAGAAGATTACTAAGCATTACTGGCAGCATGCCAACTTCAAAATTGAACGCCCCTATACTCGAAGCTTCGGTGCTATAGGCATAGCCCGCATTATAGGGACGTGCCTTGGCATAAAACTTAGCCCCTGAGCCTAATCCTCTTGGTGTGAAATGAATTATGCCATCTTCATTGGTATAGCCATAACTATTCCATTTCGAAGAACCGTCAGCCAATCTCTCATACAAGTGAACCTTTACTGCGGACAAGGTCTCTGTAGTTAAGGGATTAATCAAGGTTAGCGGCAGAGTGCCAACCGGAAAGTTAAA
>JBLHGU010000037.1:0-35104 GCA_047615875.1 Parasphingorhabdus sp. | reverse complement strand
CAATGGTTAACCGGAGACACCCGCGGAAAGAATTTGATCCGCCTCTGCGGTATGCCCAGTTTTATATGCGGTGAG
Organism: Parasphingorhabdus sp.; assembly: GCA_047615875.1. Taxonomy (GTDB): domain Bacteria; phylum Pseudomonadota; class Gammaproteobacteria; order Arenicellales; family CAJQKF01; genus JBLHGU01. The sequence continues at coordinate 35,029 of JBLHGU010000037.1, read as the reverse complement.
TCGGAGTTTTAAATGAAAGGCTTCTCGTGAAATATTGCAGATTTGTAAATGACGATTCGGATCATTAAATGCCTTACGCGCATGCATCACCCGATGATTGTCGAACAACACAGCCTCACCAGCGTCGAGCTTAAAACAGGCCTGATTAGCCGGCTCTAACATTAGGTGACTTAATTTACTGGTCGCAGCATGGAGACGGGCAACCTTTTCAGGCACAACATCCAGTGGGGCCAGCGTTCGGGTGTGATAGCGAAAGCCTGCAACATCGCCATCATCGTCCAGCGTAATCACCTTGGCACGCAAGCGTTGATAGACACCATCATCGGGAACAATGCGATGAAAGGGATACGAGTGGGTCGTCAGTGTTTCGAATTCTGCGGGATGATGTTCACGCATTTGATTAGCGAGGTAAAAACCATCAACCAGCACCGATTCACCACCTTCATCGACGGGGCGAACGCAGTGTAAAATATTCACTCCTGGGGGAGAGTATAGATAGGCTTCATCGGTATGGGGCGGCACAGCATTCATGGTATTACCGAAGGTGACCTGATTTTTACCGGGGCTCAGGTCAAACAATTTGCCATAAGCGGCATCGGCCAGTTCCCCGATTAAATTCGCAACGATTTCAGCGCCCCCCGTTTTTTTCGGACCATTGCGAACCACCACGAAACCATAGTCGCGTAACTGGCGCAATAATTCCAGCAAACCTTCTGCACTGTTCTTTGCCTGCCCAAAATCGATAGATGGCGGTCTAGTTGAAATATTGCTATGCCACAAAATCGGATGGTGTTTGCGACCTATGCGATCCTGTTTTTGGTAGGCATTTTCTAATAGCCACGAAAACGTATAGGTCGAGCGATGTCCGTCGGTGGGCCAGGTGATAACAAGATTTTCGTTATCCTGGTTATCGACTTGTAGTGGTTTGATGTCCAGTGGCACATCACTGGGTTGCATCGTCCATGTACCGGTGTAGGTACTGCCGCATTGCGTACAAAAACAACAGGTTCGCAGCCAGACGTAGTGGAAAAATCGGCTGCTGCCATCTGGCCAGGTCACGGTCAGGCCTTCGTCTTGCTGGTCGATTGTCAGATTGGCATCTTTTTGTGCTGCAGAGGCATGCACTGGTTAGGCCTCGTCAACAACCACCGTGTCGTGCATCGCAGGAGAGTAAAGTTCAAGGCACTCAAAATCAGACGAACATTGAATTTCGTTATGCACGATACTGGCTGGCTGCATGCAACAATCACCAGGGCGGAAGGTCATTTCGCCTTCGTTTTCGTAGAACATCGTGACCCACCCCTTTAGTACATAAAACATCTGAAAATCGCACAAATGCCGATGCATGCCAGTTGTACGGATATCCAGATCGCCGTCATGACCCGATTTGACGCGGCTGATCGCGGCATGAAACTTACCCTTAGTGGCTTCGTTGATGCCAAGATCGCGGTATTCAAAATAACCGCGCAGACCGCCGTCAAATTCTGCTTTGTCAGCGAAACTGGTGCAAAAGGTTTGTTCGGTGTTGGGCATGAGCTGAATCCTGAAAATGAGTTAAACCGGATGGTAACGCGGATGTTGTATAACAACTATGCACATGATATACATTTAATAATATCGAAAATGGTATAAATATTGGATATCAGTTATCGTCAACTACGAGCGTTATTGTCGATTGCCGAGAACGGTAGTGTATCGGCTGCTGCTTTCGAGCAATCGATGACGCAGCCAGCCATGAGCCGCTTGCTCCGCCAGTTTGAAAAACACTACGGTGTCGAGCTTTTTCACCGACTAGGCCGGGGCGGGGTGCAACTGACTGAATCGGGGCGACAATTTTACCGACATGCCAATGAAATCATCCGCCACTTCGATTTAATCGAAAACGAATTCGAAGCTTCACGCGGGGAGCTGGTCGGTAAAGTCTGCGTAGCCATGCCGGACAGCACTGGTCATGTGCTATTTGTGCCCTTGATCAAACGCTTTCGCGAGAAGTATCCACAGGTGGACTTACGTGTGATGTCGGCCTATAGCGTCGATATCCCTCATCAGCTCACCGCAGGAAATGCAGACGTCGGCGTCGTGACCCACGAGCTGGGACTATCCAGTTTTAACTGTAGACTGCTGTTCAGCGAACAACTTCATCTGGTTGGTGGGAATTCTGCGGTTGCACCCGAGACTTCTATTTCATTGAGGGAGGTATCTACACTTCCACTGTTATTACCTGCTATGGGTGACATTCGGCGAATTATCGACCAGGCATTCGCGCAGGCGAGAATAGTTCCTAATGTTGTGATGGAAGTTGATTCACAAGATGCCTTGTTGCATTTGATTCGTGAAGGTCAGGGTTATTCCATCATGTCGTTTGCGGGTGTCTATAGTCACGTACTGCGCGATGAATTCAGTGCGTGTCGAATTGTTGATCCGGAGATCGGGCGCAAGGTTTCGTTAGTGGTGTCAAACAAACGTCCACAAACACTGTTGATGCAGGTGATAGAAAACGAATTGGTCGAGTTGATTTCACTCAATCATGAAATGGCAAGATGGGAAAAGGCACCGTGCTAAACGTCTGTGGATACACGATGGGAGGAAACTATAGGAGAATAAGGTCAATCCAAATCAGCTGGGTCAAAATTCTATGTCATTCAACAGCAGGAAGCACAACTAGAATTTTCTTATATGTGCGCTTAATAGTATAGAAATCGATACTAAAATATCTTATATGAAACTACAGGTTCTATATATTAGACCCATCGCTATTGAACAAAATACCACTCGATTCCCCTTAAATGAATTGCTTGGTGCGGCAGCAAACGTACGGTTAATGTGCGTGTGCTTGCTGAAGAAGTTATCGGCTCAATAGGCGTATCCGAGGCAGCCGAAAAGATCGGTTTAACTCTGGCAGATGCTTGAAGGGCTCTAGCGAAAATGGCGAAGACGGGTTACGTTCAGCAGGTGGGTGGTAAACCTTCCCTGCGATATGTTCTTCGAGAATCAGATCCGATTACAGGCACCATTCAGGAACTCTTTCGAAATGAAAGCAAACCCTATCAAGAATTGAAAGTCAAAATACACCAGACACTAGAGAATCTCCCTGAAATTCAGGCGGCATGGATTGATTCACCGCCAACGCAAGTTGGAAAACCGTTACAAATAGGAATACGGAGCGACTCAAGATCTTTGTCATACCTCGGTGACCAGGTAAGGATGCGTAGAGTCGGAATTTGATCTAACGGTAGAGATTCGCACATTTTCTCAGGCCGATGTCCCTGAGGATGTCTTGAAAGGAGCCGAGTTAATAGCTGGATACATAGACACTGGAATATCCAGTAGAGGAAGCACACATGGCGAACGAGACGAAAGGGCGGCACGATACAGCCATACTATTGTAAAAGTCTTAGAGCGAGATCCTTCTCTGATCAAGCGGGCCTCACGATATCTAGATTATCAGCTAGAAGATGACCATGGTTCTGCGTCACACGACCTTCGAGAATGGCAAGACATACTTACTCGTTACTCCGTACGACGAATAAAGGACTTTTTTGTATCCGAAACTCTGCGTGCGCAGAGACTTAGGCAGAGTTCTCCATTCCTCGCGGTACTAAATGACGACGAAAGAGACAAGATGATGAGGATAATGGAGATCTTGCCATGACACGTAATCAACTAAAGCACGCAATACGGGCTGCCTGTGATGTCTCCAATGATAATGAGCTTCGTATTCTGGGTCTCAGTCGATATTGGGAGGGCATCCCAATGCTCCCCCAGAATTGAGGACATCGGTGGATGTCCAACCTAAAAACCGGACTGAAAAAGTGGATGCTATCAATGGTGCTTTGGGGAGCTATTACAGTTTCATAAAACGCATGGATTTTATGTACAGGGAGTTTCAATCGGAGTCGCACAATTACCGAAAGGGTGGGAAGGTCGAACGCATCAGGTCAAAAATAACAACACACGGGGAATACTGGTTATTGCCTGGAGGTACACGATTTGGCGGCTTGCAAACTTTCGGCTTTTCGTAACAAGGATCGCGATTTTGTTTGAGTTTTATTGATGGAACAAATTTATGACGCCGATATTTTTCTCCACTGTATAGATCTGTTACCAGTTTCAGATGAAACTAAGGAAAGGTCGGCCAATTGGATTAAAAAGACAGTCATCGATATTTAGTCCTAGCCTATGGGAAAACAGCTGTGACGAGTTCTCTCTGGTGTGAACATGAATGCTTTTGCTGATTTCCCGGAATCAGTGTTCACGATAGGTCAGAATCTTTCTCGGCATTGTTAACGCACTGCTAACCTACCCGGAAATTATTAGAGAGGACACTAATCAATGGTCAAGCAAGATATATCTAACGAAAATCCTATAGCAAGGTCTTCCGATTTAGCTAATGCCGAAATTGCATTGAGGCGTGCAGGTGTAAAGGTCAGAGAGATTGCGCGACAGAACGGCACCTCGGTTGTTTACTCTATCAATGGAAAAATAGTTCATGAAATTCCTACCAATGAAGGTAGTCCTGATTAGCCAATACCGCGATTGAAAACCCCCTTGTCGGTGCCGAATGCGAACTCGGAACGAGGTTCGAGTTGATTTCGCCCCTGGGCACTATTTTTCCTGCAATTCAATGAGTTATCCCTGAACGGTATGGGGATGAACAGTCCGAGTGTCTATGTCAGCTTTTGGATTGTAATGTCTGAGGAAAGCGTTTTCCAATTCATCCTTCGCGATTATCCTCAAGCAGCGTAAAAAATTTAAGGACTGAATAGATCTCTATTCCACATAGCGCGAATCCAGCCCCTCAATGAGGGTTTTTTGCTTTTCGATAATACTTACCAAAAAGTCTCGGCAGATCCGAACCCGAGCGGTGTCCCTGAGATCGACATGACTGAGTACCCATACACCCCAGTTCGAAGGCGTTAGCGTTAAGTTCAAGCGATATAGATCACGGGCTGTTTCACCGATATAGCATGGGATTCGCGCGACACCCAAATGATTACTGACACAAGCTAACATGGCAGTTGCATCATCTGTGCGTAACGCAATACTGGCCTGTGGAAAGTGTTGCTTAACCCACTCAGGTTGATCAATTTCGTCATTCCATAAAATCAGGTGCTTAGGTCTTGGGTTTGCTTTTAGGTATTTCTTGCTGCCATAAATACCGTGTCGCAGTGATAACACTTTCTTGCCTATCAGATAATCGGGCGGTTTAGGCGTTAAACGTAATGCGATATCTGCCTGCCTGGCGGAAAGGTCTGCCAATCCGCTCGAACTGAGCAACTGTAATTCAATGCCTGGATAGTTACGACTAAACAGACCAAGCTGTGGGATGATCAGGCGACTAAGAACGTCCTGAGATGCAGTCAGTTTCAATCCCCCCTTTAATTGTGCGTCAAGCCCAAATACCTGTCGGTCTACCGCCTGTGCATGCTGCTCCATGCTAACGGCATGTTGATATAGGTTCTCTCCGACCGGTGTCATGGCATAGCCATCCTGCCGATGGTCAAACAATCGACTACCCAGGCTTTCTTCGAAGGCTTTGATTCGACGTGCGACCGTGGTGTGCTTCACACCAAGCTCTCTACCGGCACCACTGACAGTACCTTTCCTGGATAGTGCGAGGAAAAAGCGTAAATCGTCCCAGTTCAATGTTACCCCCAATACAACAATTTAATTTTCGTAGCTGTTCATTATTGCACATCAAATATGCAAATTCGATTATTACTGTTCAATCAATAACGTCATAAAATGTTTTTGCTGGCCTGTGACTAGTATTGGGACACGAAGATAAGTCGTGATGCCGGATCTGACCATGCGAATTTTAAAAACTAAATATTAGGAAAAAATCATGTTAGCTGAATACAAAATAAATCTGGCTCCAGTAACAACAGATAGCGCCCAACCTGAAGCGAAAGAACTGCTCGAAGCGACCCAGAAAAAAATGGGCTTTGTCCCAAATATGTACAATGCGATGGCAATCTCTCCGGGCTTACTAAAAACTTATATGGACGGATACGCGGCATTTCGTTCTAAATCAGGGTTTAACCCGGCGGAGCAAGAAGTGGTATTTCTTTCAATCAGCCATGTAAATGGTTGTGAATATTGTATGGCAGCCCATAGTTTTCTGGCAGATGCCGTATCAGCAGTTCCGGGTGAAGTAACGAAAGCTATCCGAGCAGATGCTTCTGTGGATGAGGTGAAGTTAGGCGCACTAAGTACCTTCACAAAAATAATGGTGAGTAAGCGTGGGTTACCCGGGCAGGCTGATGTCGAGGCATTTTTATCGTCCGGTTACACCGAGAACCACATACTCGAGATCATACTCGCCATATCGGTTAAAACGATTAGCAACTACACGAACCATTTATTCCACACCGAATTAGATAATAAATTTACAACACACAAATGGAATGATCCCTCCGCCTGAGTTGTTTAACTTTCATCGCAGTACAAATTTGGGAGAAGAAATGAAACTATATAGTGCGTGGTATTGTCCATTTGCCCAGCGAGCCTGGATAGCACTTTTAAACAAAGAAATCGATTTCGAATATGTCGAGGTTGATCCCTATCACAAGAGTGACTGGTGGTTAGAGGTCTCGCGTGGTGAGGCAATGGTTCCTATGATTTTTCAAGCGGGTAATAGTGCTGAGGAATATACGATTCTCGACTCGAACCGAATATTAGAATACCTGGATGACTTATATCCACTCCAAAAGCCGCTTTTCTCTGCAAACCCTAATCAACGAGCCGAGCAGAAATACTGGATGGATCATGTCGACAACCGAGTTGTGCCCTATTTTTATCGTTACCTGAAGGAATATGAATTGGGTTCAGTTCAAGATGAAGATCGCGACAAAATGCTAGCAGGATTAATTTCCCTTACCGAGGCAATGCATAGCGTAGGTCCCTATTTTTCAGGTCACGAGATCGGCGCTGTTGATATCTCCATGATTCCATTTGCCTATCGCGTCAAAGTTTTGATGGAGCACTATCGCAATTTAAATTTGCCGATCAATGGCGAAACCTCGAACCGATATCATCGGTGGTACAAGGCCATGATAGAGACTTCAGCATTTGCAGCAACCTCAACCGATCATACTGATTATAGGGACAAACTGGTGGCTTTTTACCTGCCATACAGTGGGGGTGGGGGGCAATCTGATGTGACAGATTTCAGGGTCAGTAATTTTTAGCTGTGGTGTAACAAATCCACACAGGTGATCGTGGGTTCGGGTGGTGCAACAACCGCAAAATGACATAAAGAGAACCCCTGGGCGCACCTCAAGACTCTTGCTTTACGAGAAGTAGACAGGTTCGCTGAAAAACGAGGGTATTCACAATAAATTGAGCATTAGCGCATAAGGCCAATTGAGGCCTAAATCTTGCGCATTGATTTAAATACACCCTAAGGTGGAACCGACAAAAGGTATCAATCAGAGTTCGCGCTCATTGGCGGGCTAAATTTGATACCTTGCAGGCTTTGACTTACAAATTTTGTCATATGGGACTGATGTTCCAATTTCCGTCATTTCTATAAAATAGAATCACTCTCTAAAGAAACCCATTGAGTTGGGACATTAGATATGACAGTTATACGTATTTTGCCCAGATTCAATAGAATGATTTAGCGTTCTAGTCTTATCCGTCAGATAATTGTCTCCGAGCGAAGACTATCTGAATCCTCAGAACAAGAAAAAAGGAAATATGAATTGCAGTTACTAGCTTTTCGGCAACAAATCCGTTTGTTGGATAACCTTTTCAGCCAATAATAAAAAAACCTCGACGCCCTTCACTTCAGGTACGAAAAGAGACTCTACGAATGAGAGCCTATTGCTAAACGAGACGCTAATCTCGTTGATAGATTTTGCCATCACACTCTCAGTAGACTTATTTACCTCTATCCTGTCAAAGGTGATTAAGTAAAGTCAAAGGATTGAATATGGCGTATGAAGAGAAATGACTTGGTTATGTTTTTTGCTAATAGAATGGCTGTATCCGGTAGATCAAACCCTTCATGCCAGAATAGCGAGCACTCAAGAAACCAGAAATATTCTCAATGAGATGGTTGATCTTCGGGCTTATGCGGTGAGTTTTGAAAATTCCCCAAGTTTACCCTGCGTTAAGAAAGGTCTTTATTGGTCAATTGTGGCACCCAAAAAGGACAACATAATCATAATTATTTTTTATGATTAGAGTTTACATTGCTCTATGCTGGCGAGACGAAAACGGATATTTCAGCGTTACATTTCAGAAGATTTACGGAGTAGGCCTTAGGTTTTTTTTACCTTTTGTTTATGGCTATTTGTAATGTTAACTGGCGACAATAGTCATTCGATAAAATACTCGGAAATTACTAAAACATTTTATCCAGGGCTTCTCTGGATAGTATTAGACGAGTCCTCAAATCATAGGTATCCCCCATTCTGCGTTAGATGTATCAATTCAATCAGAACCTTATACTTCCAATACTCCATTATTAATAAAGCCCGTTACAATTTTTGACGATGGGATTGTGGCAATAAACAAAGTTTTACTTGCTCGCGGTGTAAGTGAAATTGTAATTGATTCATTTTTGGGAAAATGAGTTTCAAAAGTACCGCAAGAAGTTCACTCCTAGGTTCGAATAATATGTTGGTGATGCATTGTGCAAATCTGGGAAAAGGATTTTTCGGAAATCGACATTCAATCCCTTTTAATGTGAATATAATATATCTGCGAAAGTTAACGACTTTACTTATGGTAGATGAAAAAGGGTTGGTATTTATCGAAGCTAAAGGGATAGAACCTGGTAAGAAAGTTCAATTTTCAACCAATGCAAAAATTCTATCAAATAGACTCACTTATAGGTTCGATGATCTTTTTTCAGTTCGAATTCAAATGAAAAGTAGTTTCCCTAATCCATCCTTTATAATTTTGATAATCTTGCGAATGTCTCAAACTAGAAAATCAATCCAACTTAATAGAATATTAATGTATTTTCGGTGGGTTTTACCGGCTAAAGAATAAGCAACCATTTACAACCGATTGATATTATTCGTGGCTTCACACTTGTTCTAAAGTACCGTAAAGAGGTTGAATTATCCGTTCCCTACCCTATGGTCGAAACGACCTCGAACAAAGTTAAACGTAAGTTCATCTTGAACGATGCCAAACCCTCTCCAACAACTGGAACGGAAAAAGTGGCCGCAATTGATAAAACCAACATGAGTAATTTATCTAGTATTATTGGGACTAGGTCTTATTGAATTGACACCTCTGTAATCCAATTCCTACAAACTAAACAGAACCTGCCTTTGTTATCGGTTAATTGAATCTGTAATCATCTACTCGACTGTCGCCAAGGATGACGAAATCCGGCCCCTGAATAGTTTCTCAACAGTTCGGTTATTTTATTTGGACAGGGCGGTATTTAAGCCTTTAGCCGATTCGGGGTCTGCCCTTGCTCTATGCGGCTTGGGCGTAATGTATTACTGCGGTCAAGGTGTTATCCAGGACTACCCCCGCGTAGTGACCGTCAGCCTAAGCTAAAAATTGATGATAAGATTAATCGGAAACCATCTGCAAAAAATCATGATTACAATTTTGTCAAAGCGGCTGCCAATTCTCCTAGTACTAGTTTTTAGTTCAAGCAACACTATAGCTTGCGATTGCCAATATACATTTGATCAGCTATACGAAATGTCTGAGCACATATTTTTAGGTTGGGTTATTTCATCTAAACAGGACAGTGAGTCTGGTATTGTGACCGCAAAGTTCAGAATCGAAGAGTCCTATAAATCTAAAGCCCCAGAGTATTTTGAGATATACACCACCCCTTATACTGCTAGTTGTGGAATTTATTTTAACCCGGGGTACCAGTATATTGTCTTTGCTAGCTTAACCAATTCTCTAAAACACAAAGGCTCATACACTGATATTTGCCATGGGACGATAGAAATACATATTGAGGACTACCCTGAGTACGTAAACATTATCAATCGTCTCAAGTCGAAAAAAAATAATCTGAAGTGGTCTGAAACTAACTGAGTCAAAACCTCCACCGAGTCATTAAGGGTATAAGGCGATAAAGTTGAAATGCGAACCGAGGGCTCGATACTGGCAGTTAGCTCGCAAGATAAAGGGCTAAATCAACAATCGACTCTTAATTGGACACATTAATTTTGCGTCCTGATAACGCGCTTACGAATAGTCTGATGCTCCTCAAGCCTTTTGAATATGCAGCAGAGTTGAAAGCTGCGGATGTGCCAGTTGGACCTGTAGAATTCACTGGTATGATCCGCGGGCTTTTTGGCCTGGTCGATGCTACTGATCGAGCTTATCGCGAAATTAATCGCTCTATCCAGGGGGGTGTTTGAGAAAAACGGATGATCTTTATTAAGCCGATTTTCATAGGGTGAATTAGCCCACTTCACTCAAGATTTGGAACGGAGAAGTAGTTAGAGTGGTTTTTAAACGATATGGCTGTTTAATCTCGCTATAATCGAAAAGTTTATTTGTCTGGGAGGCTTATAAATGGCCTGTAATTCAGGATCTAGAAAAAGAGCCGCTAATAACAGCCTGCTTTGTCTACTATTGCTGGTCTTGTCTGGTTGCGGAAATTCCGAGACAGATCAGGCTGATAATAGCGAACCACTGGAAGACCCAATTCTGACTGGGGTATTTTGGGATTCTGCGGTGGATGGCCTGGGATACTCGACACTTAGCCTTTCGGGTCTCACTCAAAACGGTGGGGAGTTTCAATACCGTAGCGGCGAAAGCATCACGTTTTTCATCGCTAATACCGTTCTGGGCCAAACGCTCGGTGCGGACGTTATTACCCCCCTGCAACTGGCACAAACCCAAAGCCTGGACAATCCCCAGGTGATAAATACTGTCCGGTTTCTACAAACCCTTGATGAAGATGCCAACGCCAGTAACGGGATCGTGATCAACGCTCAGACACGGCAACAGTTTTTCGATCAGGATATTCGGCTGGATATAATTGACGACCTGACTTTTGAGACGACCTTGAAGGCGCTTGTGGAAAACGATCTCTTAGCGCACTCCATTCTGATTGACGCGACAACTGCAATCGAGCATTTTACCGCGAGTCTGCAACAGTTGGAAGGCACCAACATTGCGCCTCAAGCGAGTGACGCGAACTATTCAATTACCAGTGATATGGCGCTCGACGGCTCATTGGAGGCAACCGATGAGAATGCTGACAATTTAACTTACTCAATCGTGACGTCACCGACAAACGGCCAGGTTCAAATTACAGATTCAGAAAATGGTACTTTCACCTATATCCCTTCGGGTCAGGGGACTGTGCAGTTTGGCTACATTGCCAGCGATGGTCAGTTCGAATCCAACATTGCGATCGTTAGCATACAAATTGAATTGCAGAATCAGGCACCCATAGTCTCTGGTGGGAGCTTGAATGCAACCGAAGATGTTGCCGCAAGCGGTGTATTACAAGCACAGGATCCCGAGGACGATCCACTCACGTTTTCCATTGTCTCGCCACCCGCAAGGGGCAGTCTGCGAATCGACGATCACCTGACTGGAGCCTATACCTACACACCGGACCCCAACCAGTCAGGATCAGATCAATTCAGCTTTGCAGCCAGTGACGGAATGATTAACTCCAATACTGCCACCACGGTCGTTCAGATCGAACCCGTGAATGATCAGCCTGCTGCCTTTGACGCCATCTTCGATATTAATGCTGAAATAACCTTTACTGGCGGCTTGTCTGCTAGTGATATCGAGGGTGATAACCTGGTTTACACAGTGATCAGTTCTCCCGGTCAAGGTCAGGTACAAATCACCAATGCGATGAGCGGAACATTCAGTTATACGGCGTCTTCCAATGCTGCAGGGCAGGACACATTCACATTTAATGTGAACGACGGCAACAATGACTCCAATACTGCGACCGTTACATTCACCATAATGAGCCTGCCGACAACGCCGGGCAACTTCATGGCAACCGCTGGGGATGGCGAGATCACGCTCACATGGGATCCTGTCATTAGTGCCGAGTCATATACGCTTTATTGGGGAGTTGAAAGCGGGGTTGATAAGCAAAATGGCCAGGCTATCCCTGCAATCACATCGGGCTTATACCGACATGAAGGTTTGGCCATTGCGCAGACTTACTACTATCGGATCGCCGCCAATAATCAAGGCGAAGAAAGCCTGCTTTCGGAGGAACGCTCCGCTACCACTATCACCCCTCTATCAGTCTCGGCACCCGACAATACATCGGCGAGTCCAGCGGACGGTGCGGTTGAACTGTCCTGGGATGCGGTCGATGGCGCTAGCAGTTATACGGTTTACCTCGCATCGGACGCAAGTGTCAATCCAACCAACTACATTTTGCTAAACGACAACCAGGTAATTTCCGATATCATTACTTCTATCATTTTCGTGAGCGGATTGAATAACTACGAAACCTATTATTTTACTGTTACCGCATCAAATTCCGCCGGCGAAAGCGAAGGCTCCACCACAGTTTCCAGCACACCTATGCGCGAAGATTATTTGTATATGAATAATATTCGCCTTGAGGCGAATCTGAACAGCTATAAGCGTAATGCCCAACTCGAAACCGCAGCTTTGAACCACAGCCAATACCAGGTTACTAATGATATCTCGGGACACGGTCAGAACGCCTCAGACAGCGGCTTTACCGGTACATCACCCAATGATCGCGCCAGGGTAGCGGGCTATGCTGGATATTTTTCGGTTGGAGAAGTCATTTCGTATGATGAAACCGAACAGAAATCTCTGAATAATTTGATGAGTGCTATCTATCACCGCTTTGGTCTTTTGCGTAACGATGCGGATGAAATTGGATTTGGATTCTTTAAAGATTCCACGGGAGGACTAAATCAGTCATTTGTCGGTAACAACGCCAACAGCAAGCTCGGTGAACTCTGTAGTAGAGAAGATTTCACCGGCTTTGGCTCCTATTACAACTTATGTGATCCTGCACTAAAAATTGAGGCCTCGGTTTACGAATCTGCGCGCGATTATTTCACCGGTAGTAATCCTGATCTGGTGATCTGGCCTGGAAACAATGCCAGTAATGTGCAACCGGTATTTTACGAGGAGTCTCCAGATCCTCTGCCTGACTACTCTGCTTCCGGTTATCCCATATCAGCTGAATTCAACACCACTAGCGTTATGCAGGTTGATCTCATATCGTTTGAGTTATTTAATATTAATAGCGGCGAACAGCTCACCAACATAAGAATCCTAACGCAGTCCACCGATCCAAACAGCCTTTTTAGCTCGCATCAGTTCTCCCTGTTTCCATTGGATCGGCTGGACTACAATACGACCTATCGTGTCGATTTTTCATATGTTCAGGATGGCCTACCGACCGACAAAAGCTGGATATTTACCACCTTGGACCTGGGGACTGTAGTTTACAAAATTAACGCACAGGGTGACGAACTCGAAGTCAACTCAGGCGAAACCTTTCATATATACCTGCCACCCACTCAGTTAAACCCTTCTATGGGTGGATACAGTTTTAGTTCCTCGTTCAATTCACAGTTAACAGCAGAATTTGTCGACTCAAATACCTTAGAGATTACCTTCACTGGTTCAGTTGACGATCAGGCGAGTTTTAGCTTGAACAACGGTGGGGCATTCTCGATCAGAATTCAGTAAGTTCAATTATATTGGAGGAAGCCTGCTTCGGTATTCTCAAAATATTAAGGACGGATATCCTCTTTCAACAAAACTCAAGGAAACCAGGGAGGGGCAATCGAAGATTTAACTTATTTACAGCATCTTGAATACTTGATTTTTTATCAAGTACAAGTTCGAGTTTATTATCAGTTTTACTGACACTCGAGATATATTGCACACAAACCTACTGGCTATCTCTCTAAGCACTGCCGGACCGAATTCTCGACACAAATAATGTGGAATATCCTGGTTGGTTTTGATGATCAAGTAACGTTCAAAATGTTGTCTTGTTATGGTCTCTAACATATAGCCAAGGAGCGGATTTGCGGAAAAGTGAATCCTTTCGCAGTGCGAAATATACAAAAAATTAGTAAATTCCCTTTATAGTGACTTTCTTAGAGTGAGTTGAGATTGCCACAATGAAATTTCTTATCGCCAGTTTTACTATCTTGCTATTGGTTTCCTGCGGGGGTGGAGAAAGTAGCGATACCGGTGATGGTAGTGTCGACAATACTGACTCTGGCGACAACAATGATAATAATGATAACGACCCTGTCGGCGCAAAAATTTGCGACATTGAGCCCACTTTTATCTACTCACCCATCGACCCGATTTTTGGCAATTTGGTTTTTAACGCTGCGCCAATTTCTGATGGCAATATCATATTTCTGACAGATGATGCGGATGATAATCTCACCTTATTCAGTGCTAACGTGGATGGCAGCATCGTTTCTTTAATGACTGAAGGTGATTCATATCAACCGCATGGTGGAGAGCCAAGCGCTCTTAAACCGCAAAGATTTGCCGTTGCACCTTTATCAAGTCGCTGTGGCGTTGCCGAGCGTGTCGTCGTCGAGGCTAATTTTAGAGAAGAAGATTTGATTACATCGAACAATTTTCTTGCACGTATTCCAGATATACAGTCGAAGGGAGTATCGCTTGTAACAAATTATCCCGTAATCATCGATGGGGCTCAGGTGAATGCCTTCTCCAAATTCACACTCGGGGATTGCGGGGATATCCTGGGTCGAACCACTAACGCGAGCTACGGCACGCTGGGCGAAGGCAATAACTTCACGAAGCTATTGCAAGAGGGCTCGCCAATCCCGATGACGAATAGCCCTGGAAACTGGGGAAGGATCGATCAGATTGTCGGGTTTAGCGCTGAAGTAGGTGTTATTGCAGGAATCGACGGTGAATCGACGAAGATTATGGGACGCCTCGTTGGCGGTGCCATTAATACCTTTCGCTGTTTTGCGTCCACATCCAGTTTGGACCTTGATTGTAATATCAATGGTGCCGTGTCTTTGGATTCCGCTTCAAGTAGTCGTTTCGCGGTACGGGTATCTGAAGGCATACAATTTGTCGATATCACGGCATCGCCTGGCGATCCCGGTGAGTTGATTCCACACAACCAGATGGTTGAGGGTAAGCAGTTGAATTCTGTTACCCGGGCAAACGTTTGTGAAAGCACCAATGAGATATATTTTGTCGGTAATCATATAAGCAACGGCCGATTTCAGGATGATATTTTTGTCAGGCGTGAAGGCGGTGAATTTGAATCATTGACCGACCTGGCACCACTTGCCGTCGGAGACGAAGAAGACTTCGTACCGAAATTCATAGAAGGCTTTTCTCTCGGAGAGTTTTGTGATCTTGCATTTGAGGGCCGTGCGGGAAGCAATAGAAGCATTTGGGCGATCTGGCGGGACGGAACTCTGGCCCGGATAATGAAACCAGGCTATGAAGTCGAGATTGCGCCTGGAGACGTGCGCAGCGTAACGCAGGCAGAATTTAATATGGGCACTAATTCTTTCGACGGCCGCCTGGTGGCTATCGACAGGATGGGTCGAGTATCAATCGGCGCACGCCTGCCCGACCAGCCGTCTTTGGTGCGATTGTCGTATTTCATTGCTGAACAGAAGCAGGATGTCTGCCGCGTTCCTGCCAGGGTCAATGTCACCACTGATACCCAAGATATGGTGCCAGGAGATGGCGAGTGCGATACCGGTGGCCCATCGGTTGGCGAACAGGCGGAATGCAGCCTGCGTGCAGCCATTATGGAAGTAAACGCTCAACCGGGTTCACAGAAAATAGAATTCGATCTTGATGCCTCCGCTGTTATCTTGCCGGCAAGCCCCCTACCCGAATTGACCGATCCGGTGACGATTGACGCCCCCTATGGCTTAACCGTCGATTTCTCTTCTGCAGGTAACTTTGATGGTTTGTCCATTGCGACACCTGATGTGGTAATTCGAGGCTTGTCGATTGCTAATGCGGGTGGTTACGGAATTAATATTGCATCAGACTTTAAAGACATCACGCAATTGTCGTCGGTATCGGTCAGTAACAGCTGTGATTTCGGGGTATTCACGGGCGGCCATCTCATCGTTGATGATGCCCTCGGTGAAGTCAGTCGATTTTCCTTTAACGGCGGTGGAACTGGCTGCACAGGCGGCGGAATCTTTAGTACCGCTGCCGAAGAAAAAGGCGTCGGTGTTCGAATGTCCGGCGTTGAGTTGAACAACAATTTTGGACCAGGGTTGTTAGCCGCTTCAACCGTCGTGCTTTCTCGAATCACAGCGAATGACAACCAGGGTAGTGGTGTGGTTGCTACACCGAATGGCGCTGCAATGGGCCGGGATCGCGTTCGAATTGAGTCTGGCCGAAGTGAGTTCCTGCGCAATCAGGGAGACGGTATCTACATCGATAGCGGGAATCTCGATGTCAAATTTCATGCATCGATCAATGCCTCGGAGAATAACGGCTGGGGTATCTACATTAGTGATGGAAAAGCCAATTTCGGAAGTACAGACCATCTGCCCACAGAACAAACGTTGCTCAATGATAACGGGCAGACCGGAGACTATTACTACGCTTCTATTGAAGACGATTTACCGAATATTTCATTGGTGAATAAACTTTTTGGCGGCGGCCTGTATATCTATAGCTCCGATGACACTGTTGGTGCATCGCAGCGTTTGCAGAACATAATGATCGAAGACAACGATGGCCCGGGTGTTTTGGCTTCGTATCCGGTCTCTTTAACGCAAGCCAGCATTGCTGGAAATATTGGCGATGGCATTGCGATGGCAACGGGTGATCTTAATCTGACTGTATTAAGAACGAGCCTCATATCTTCATCCATTTCAAATAATTCTGGGCATGGCATCTCCCTTGAAGGAGGAACCATGGAATCTTCGTCTTTTGCGACGTTGGATATTGATTCAAATAAAGGCTGGGGAATCTTCAGTGAAAGCGATGTTACGATCGGAAACTCTAGCGACGCGGTATCCGCAGAAGCTATTTTTATGGTGACCAACAATGGACAAAGTGCTGGTGATTGCCGTTTCTTCACTATCGACGTGAGTGGAAACCCTGCAGTACTCGCAGAACCCTGCTCGGGTGGAGGTATAAGAGTATTCTTCGGCGACCTGAATGCGAATAACCTGCACGTCCATGATAATGAAGGGCCAGGTATTGAAGCCAGTGACCCCGGTAATGTCACAGTCACTGCCGGCCAGATATGTGGAAATGCCGTGGTAGCAGAAGGAACAGAAAGTTTGACAGAACAGCTAGCCTGTCCCTAGTAATGAGAGAGCTCGGAATAGTTGGGCCTCAGACCACCCGGTGAGAGTTTTTTAACTGTTTTTGGGATAACTGCAAAATTCGATTATCTGCTCCAGTGTTTGTAGCTCCCCGGGACCATCTGATGCTATTTCACGCCACGCCACTAGGTTTGATATCTCGCCCTTCACAATGGGTGGCCAGGATGGTGTAGGAGCCGCCCAATCGCCCGATGGCAATCTCATATGAGACCTGTCCGAGCTAAAGGTCGCGATGTATTCTCTCGCGTCTATTGTCCTGAATAAAACGTTTGTGTTATTAAAGCTTTCATCGGGTCCGCGAAAGGTTTTGCGAAAATAAGTAGGTGCGTCCACGGGAAATTCCAATGTGGTGTCGAGGTCCCAGACCTTCCAGATGTCATTCCACACCAGTAGTATGACGTGATAGTCCCAGTACACGGGTAGCACGGTGTGCTCACAGCAACGTTGAAACCAAAGCTTACGATGGCTGCCGGGTCCCGTGACCAGAACAACCCTTGCATCGAGTTCACGAAACCGTCCATCACTCGCCAGGTGCCAGATATTCTCCTCGCAATAAGCGGGTGTGTATTTAAATTTTAATTCCATTTTTAAACGCTCGATTTATGGTCTCTTTCCTCAATCAATTTTCCGAACAACGAAAAATGGATGTCTTCCATTAGAGGCCTGGTTTTATCCATCGATGAGAATTTCAGGAATATCCCCGCCTGTATAAGGTCCTCGAGCCTATGGCGCTCCGACTCGGCGATCCTATAACCTCTTTTTGAAGCCCGAAATAATTTGGCTAGCCTGTTGGTGACTTCAGTTATGATCCTGGAAATGACGTGGTCATGTATTAAAGCTAGACCTTATACCGAAAATTTTGTATAAATTCAGAAAATCTATTAGCGGTTTCCTTGCCGATTAATCAACACGTCAATAACGGACTGGCGCGTTAATGTACCGACCGCCTGATTGTCATTGTTGACTACTGTAGCATCACCTCCGCTGTCTAAAACCGATGTTGCTATGTCCTCGATCCTTGAATGCTTAGATACGGTGATGGTCGCTGGTCCAGTGTTTTTATCTGATACTGACGACATGACAGTTTCTACCGATAGTACCTTGACTCGCATAATGCCGCGGGTGAACTCCTCTACATAGTTGGTCGCAGGATATAACACTAATTCTTCGGGAGTGCCTGTTTGAACAATTTCACCATCCTTCATTATGGCAATACGATCAGCAAGCCGAATCGCTTCGTCAAAGTCGTGGGTAATAAAGACAATTGTTTTGTGGAGTGAATTTTGTAATCGTAAAAATTCGTCCTGCATCTCTTTTCGTATCAGTGGGTCGAGCGCTGAAAAGGGCTCATCTAAAAACCAGATTTCCGGTTCAACTGCTAGTGACCGCGCAATGCCGACGCGTTGTTGCTGGCCGCCAGATAATTCCCGTGGATAGTAATTCTCGCGACCTGATAGTCCAACAAGCTCAATCATTTCCAGTGCTCGCTGCTCGCAGGTCTGTTTGTTCTGTCCCTGTATTTCCAGTGGGAAGGATACGTTTCCCAAAACCGTAAGATGGGGAAGTAATGCGAAATGCTGAAACACCATTCCCATCTTGTGACGTCTAATTTCGTTAAGCTCGGTGTCATTCAAATCTTGTAAAGTTTGACCGTCGAAAATAACTTTGCCTGCCGTAGCTTCAATCAGCCGTGAGAGGCATCGAACCAGCGTGGATTTACCCGAGCCGGACAGCCCCATAATAACGAATATTTCGCCCTCGCGTACTTCGATGTTGGCGTCTCGCACAGCGGCAAACAATCCAGCATTGATAAGTGCACTTTCATCAGGTTTCGAATTATTCCCCCGGAAAATTTGTTCTGCACCATCCCCGAATACTTTCCAAAGTCGCTGGCAGGAAAGTTTTACCTTCCGGTCATCTAAGTCATCATATTTCCGTTCGGACTGGTTCATTATAGATATCCTACAGGTTTCATTTTTCTATAAATGGCTTACTATCTTTAAATGTAAAGGTCTGGCTATGATCGTCTCAATTCCTGCTTCTTTAAACGAATTGAGTTTATTCTCATCCTGGCAATCAGTGATTAGCACATTGACATCAGATGCTGGAATAGCAGT
The DNA here is from genome assembly GCA_047615875.1 of Parasphingorhabdus sp. Lineage (GTDB taxonomy): Bacteria > Pseudomonadota > Gammaproteobacteria > Arenicellales > CAJQKF01 > JBLHGU01. Next base: position 15,624 of record JBLHGU010000037.1, on the reverse strand, counting down.
GATACGATCCCTTTGATCTAACTTACGTTCAGTGGCTAGAATTACGGTCAGCTCCGCCTTTGATTGCATGATGCGGGCAATTTTGGCATCGGCTTCGTAAGAGTAGGTTAAACCGTCACGAACGGTGAATCCCTCGGCAGCTATGAACGCGGTGTCAGCGTTGAAAACTTTTAACATTTGCTCAACAAAATCACCTGTTGTACCGAGAGTTCGATGCCGGACCAGGCCACCCGTCAAGTAAGCGTTAATATTAGTATTTTCCGATAGAGCGGTTGCGATGTTAACGCCTGGCGTTACCACTGTTAGCGGCATATCAGATGCGACAAGCTCGCGGGCCAGTGCAAGAACTGTAGAACCGTCGTTCATAAACAGAGTTTGATCCGCTGTAACGAGCGCCATTGCCGCGCTTGCTATCAAGGTTTTGCCTTCATTATCAACTTGTTCGCGTTGCGCAAACTCCTGGTCGGCTCCGTGTTGTGAAAAACTCATCGCACCACCATGGGTACGCAGTGTTAATCCCTGCTCTTCCAGAAAAGTGAGGTCGCGTCGTATTGTTGCTAACGACACATTAAATTCGTTTACAAGGGTTTCAACACTAACGGAGCCCTCAAGAAGTATCTTTCGCTGAATTGCAGATTGCCGACTAGAAGGCGTTTTATTTTTTTTCATTACCTATTCAATTCCATAAATACACAATTTTTCCTCGAATTATTTTTTTACGATACAGGTCGATTTTCTAGCCTGGGATAGACTCCGACACAGGTGGTTTTAATTTGGGCCAAATTTTTCGATCCAATTCGTTGAATAGAACAACTATATGTCTCATTCGATCAAAATATTCGACTCAAAATGATTTTCCCTCGCTACGACACCCTAAGTCCGACAGACTCCTAGTGCTGTTTCAAGCTAACCGATTCGATTCCTCGTTAGCATCGGTGGCCACTATTCTGAGATAGCTGTTTGACTAGAGATTATGACAGAAACTTTGATTGTATATCATCACATTACTGATTCAACTTCAATATATTCGATCAAAAACGATTGAATAAATGATTGTTTTTGATTGTTTCGTGTTTTATAGTCTCTTCAGGCTATAGCTGGATACTCATATCCATATGCCATATTTGGGAGTTCAAATAACCACTTTTGGGGAAATCGTTATGCTTAATCAAGTACAAAAATTTACAGTAGGGGCTATCTTGGCGGGGTTAATCTTTGCTGGAGGCGGAATCACCGCTAATGCAGCAGTGCCTGAATCTAAGGAGCCTATAAAGATTGTCATGATGGGGTACTCCGGAGATAACATAATCATGTTTATCTACGGAGAACTGATTAAAAAACTCGGCTACAACGTTGAGTATACTCCTGCAGACTACATCGGCCAGTTCACCGGCGTTGGCGCAGGTGATCTGCATATTGCCTCACCTGGTTGGGATACGACTGCGAAAGCGGTGCTCGCTGATGCATTCGCATCTGGAAACGTCATTAATATGGGTGACATCGGAATCGCTGTTAACGAAGATTGGTGGTATCCGTTGTACGTCAAAGAGGTTTGTCCTGGTCTGCCCGACTGGAAGGCTTTAATGGAACCGGGTTGTGTTAAAGCGCTCTCTGTTGTCGAAACTGAACCCAAGGCTCGATTCCTTAGTGGTCCTCTCGAATGGGGCGGTACCGATCCTGAACGGATCGATGCAATGGGTCTCGATTTTGAAGTTATCAATGCAGGTAGTGATGGTGCATTAGCGGCTGATCTGGTAGCAGCCATAAAGCGCAAACAGCCGATTGTCGCGTGGTCCTGGGAGCCTTACTGGATACCTGCATTGTATCCGGGTGAATTTGTAAAATGGCCGGAATACGATGACGCTTGTTATGATGACCCTTCCTGGGGCATGAATCAGAAAAAGACTCACGACTGCGGTAGACCTAACGGATTAATGTGGAAAGCAGCCTGGGCAGGTGGTGAAAAAATCTGGCCAAAAGCTTATGACGTTTGGCGTAAGTTCAAACTGGACGCAAAGACTGCCGGAGAGTTAGTGTACAAGTCCGATGTCGGGGGCGCTGACACCAAAGCTGTTGCGGAACAGTGGATAGCCCAAAATAAAAGTATCTGGAAGTCCTGGCTCCAATAAGAAGGTTGTTTGATCTGTTAAGTGGGCTGTGATCGGTTATATACGATCACAGCCCCTTTTATCCTAACCATTCTAAAACTGGGGGTAGATCCGAAGATGGTGACCAGTTTTTTATCTCCATCCAATCACTCGAGGATTAAATTCTGGATTAGCATCACGGCTTTCATTGTGGCGATATTGCTTGCTATGCAACCAACGCTACTGAGCTGGGCGACCAACTATCCTGAATCATGGGTGGTTCCATTTAGCAAAAATCTCTCCTCTTTTGTTCGTTGGCTGGTTAATGATGCCAGTCTTGGACTTTTCTCTTTTAAAGAATTTACACGTGGGATTGGTGCGGTGCTGGATGCCCCGACACTTTTCCTGAAAGGACTTCTGGTTACCGGCTTCAAGATTGAAGGTGAAACAGAAACCCTCTTACATATTCCGCCCCTTTCGTGGTTAGGCGTCACTGCTGCGATCGGGTTGATGAGTGCATCACTAGGTAATCGGCGGCTCACCTTTTTTGTATTATCTGTTTTTGTCTACGTTGCATTTATCGGCCTTTGGGAAAGCACTATGCTGACACTGGCTTCGATTATCGTCGCAGTACTGATCGGCATCGTCACCGGGGTATTACTCGGCATAGCGGCATTTAAATGGTCATGGCTAGACCGGTTGTTGACGCCTGTATTCGATTTCATGCAAACCATGCCGGTGTTTGCCTATCTGGTACCGGCACTCATGTTATTTGGTTACGGCCCGGCTGCCGCTATGGTCGTTACCCTGATCTATGCCATGCCACCGATGGCACGTATCACGAAGATCTCGCTTGCTAAGGTAAATGATGAAACGGTTGAATATGGACGCATGTCTGGCTGCACTGCTCGCCAGCTAACCTGGAAGGTCATGATCCCTGCAATTCGCCCTCGATTGATGCTTGGCGTAAATCAAGTCATCATGTTGACCCTTAACATGGTTATTATCGCCTCCCTCATCGGCGCGGGAGGGCTTGGTTTCGACGTATGGCAGGCGCTAAAGGCACTGCGAATCGGTCAAGGTGCCGAAGCAGGTATCGCCATTACCCTGGTGGCTATCGTTCTAGATCGAGTCAGCCAGCAATTTGCAGCACGCCGACCAATTCATCAGGATATTCAGCCATTGGCTATCGAACGTTTTCGTCTACCGATGATGATACTTGCAGTTGCAATCGGTACAACCATCATTGGCCAATGGTTGCCGGCCGTATCTCAGGTCCCTGATTCCTGGACATTCAGTACCGGCAAGTTTTGGGACAACATCATCGACTGGATCAATATTAACGGGTATGAATACATCGATGGTTTTCGCCGTTTCTTTTTCGTCTACCTACTTAAGCCCACGAAAGCCTTTATGTTGTCTCTACCCTGGCTCAGCGTGGTCCTGGTCGTTGCAGCTACCGGTTACTATCTTGGAGGAGCCCGGCTCGCTGTTCTGACCGGGATACTGATTACCTTTATTGCAATGGTCGGGTTATGGGAAAAGGCGATGGTCTCCGCCTACCTTGTTGGAGTCTGTGTATTTATTGCCAGTCTCATTGGTATCCCCATAGGGATAATCTCGGCTGGAAATCAACGCTTCCATAAAATCGTCCAGGTCGTTATTGACACTTTACAAACACTGCCATCCTTCGTCTATCTGATCCCTGTCATCATGTTGTTTAGTGTTGGTGAATTCACTGCAATGGTCGCCATCGTCATGTACGCGATTGTTCCGGCTATCCGCTATACCGACCATGGTATCCGTCAGGTTTCCAACCAGGTAATTGAAGCCTCACGTGCAATGGGTTGCACCAAACTGCAAATTCTACGCCGCGTACAACTGCCACTGGCACTACCTGAAATCATGTTGGGTATCAATCAGACTCTGATGATGGGGCTCAGCATGCTTGTTATAACTGCCCTGGTTGGTACCCGTGACCTCGGTCAGGAAACATTGATTGCATTGTCCAGGGTCGATCCGGGTAGAGGTATCACCGCCGGTATCTGCGTTGCATTTATGGCAATCACTGCAGATCGGCTGATCAATGCCTGGGTACAAAAACGTAAAACGGAGCTCGGTATAGATGAGTAATGGCGGTACTAAACTGAGCACGGTCGTCATCGGAGGTGGCGCTACTGGTTGTGGCGTTGCGCGAGATTTGATACTACGTGGATTCAAGGTAACGTTGGTTGAATTGGGCGATCTTGGTAGCGGAACCAGCAGCCGCTTTCATGGCATGTTACAAAGTGGGGCCCGCTATGCAGTTAGCGACACAGAATATGCCGCGGAATGTATGCGGGAAAGATTGCATATTGCGAAACTCGCACCTCAAGCGGTTGAAAAGTACGGCGGTCTTTTTGTCTCATTGCCGGGCGATCCCCCCGGATTTGCAGACCAGTTTGTTGCTGGCTGCCAAAAGGCTCAAATCCCGGTCGAGGAACTCAATCCCGACCAGGTAATGACTGCTGAGCCAGAGATAAGTCGACAGGTATTACGTGCGTTCTCGGTACCGGATGCCACCGTGCAGTCGTGGCGTCTGGTCAATCTGTTGGCTGACGATGTTCGAAAAAGAGGAGGTGAAATACTCACTCGGAACAAAGTCATCAGTATTGATGTGACGGGTGGTAAAACACGTGGTGTTATGGTTGAGAGTAAAAATGGCAAACAGTACATACCCGCCGACATTATTGTCAACGCTGCAGGTCCCTGGTCAGGACAAGTGGCAGATCTGGTGGGCGAAAAAATCGACCTTGAATTGGGTAAGGGTTCAATTCTAGTGTTCTCACATCGGATAGTTTCAAAAGCAATCAATCGCTGCAGACCTCCAACCAGCCATGACATCATCGTTCCGGCTGGAACCATCAGTTTATTCGGAACTACGTCAGAGATCGTCGATGATCCATCGACGACGAGGGTAAGGCCGGAAGAAATCCAGGAATTGCTCGATAACGCAGAGCTACTTCTACCCAATGCGCGCCATTATCGTGCATTCCGTGCATGGGCCGGGGTGCGTCCTTTATACAAACCCGATAACTGGTCATCTGACAAACCTCTACCGCGCCGGCATTCGATCATTAATCATAATGATAATGGAATTGAGGGATTTTTCACCATATGTGGTGGTTCGCTGACCACACACCGGTCAATGGCAGAGGATATCGGCAATCGAATTTGTACAACAATAGGCATTGATGCCCCATGCACGAGTGCGACAACACCATTGTCCTCACAACAGAAATCAGCCTGGCGACCAGCAGAAAATTTTCACCAAATTGAGAAGGATAAACAGTTTTCAGCGCCGATCTGCGAGTGTGAATCAGTTACCAGGGATGACATCGTACATGAGATTGAACAATGTGGAATTCGTTGCCTACACGATCTGCGGCGCCGACTACGTGTCGGTTTTGGCCCCTGTCAGGGAACTTTTTGTGCAGCTCGTGTCGCCGCGATAATCGCCCAATACGATTCGGATTACTCCGCAACAGAAGATCTTGAGAAATTCTGGGCTGAACGTCTTAAAGGCAGCCGACACACCGCCTGGGGACAACAGGCAAGGCAAATTCTGTTGAGTGATGTCGTGTTTCAAGAAACATTCGGCTTGCGGCCGGGTGAAGAAACTGTCGTGCCTAGGGATTGTGATGCAAAGTGATGTGATTATCATTGGTGCTGAGCTCGACGGTCTGATTGCAGCAATGCGGTTAACCGAAAGTGGTTACTCGGTACGCGTAATTTGCAATGGAGCGAGCTCATTGCATTACGCGCCAGATGGGATTCACGTGCTCGGTCAGACGAAGTTCGGCGCAGTTTCGACCGGACCGTTTGACGCTATACCTGCCCTGGACCGTTCCCACCCTTATCGAAAACTGGGTATCGATCTAATCAAAAAGGCGCTTGAATGGTATACCAGTAATCTCGAAAAATTACATCAACCCCTGGTGATTGGTAGCAACAACATACAGGTGTTTTCGGCTGTTGGTCTGCACTCTCCGGCTTACGCCGTTAACCGCCATCAAGCGACATTCGAAAATATCTACGGGAAAAGTATCGCCATCGTGGGTTTCGCGGGGCACCGCGATTCACCCGGTGAATTACTCGCGAATGGGTTGCAAAGGCACAGTGCCCAAATCACGATCGTAGAGGTGCCGCCGCCGTGTGGGGTACTCGAGAACGCCGCTCTCGCAAAAGCGTTGGACACCATTGACTCGATCGACAGTTACTTTGAACAGATTAAGGGCGCTATCCCGAAGCATGCAGAGATTGTAATATTCCCTGCCATAATGGGATTACGGAGGTTTCGGGAAACCCTGTCTGCCGCGCAAAGGGTAATCGGGCTTCCCTGTATCGAGGTGCCGACGTTGCCACCGAGTATCCCGGGTATGCGATTGGAACTCTACCTTCGTGATCAGCTTAAAAATGCCGGAGTAACTTTTCAGGTTGGCGCTTTTCCTACCAGTTATTCGGTAGGAAGCGATGGCCAATTTTTACTTAAAGACACCTCTGGGCGTGACCATCAGGCCTCCGTTGTCGTGCTTTCAAGCGGTGGTGTATTAATGGGCGGTCTCGATGTCGACTCACATGGCCTTATACACGAAACTGCACTCGATCTTGATGTGATTCAGACTGCACCATTAAAAGTCGACGATATAGCCGGATCGCTGGACGCCTTGCATACCGCGGGTGTCGAAACTGATGATGGACTGCGTCCGACAATAAACGGTATTTGCCGTCATCAAAATTTATTTGTCACAGGACGCACGCTGGCGCACTGGAATCCTTCAAAAGAAGGGTCTGCAGACGGCGTATGCATTGCAACGGGATGGGCCGCTGCAGAAAACGCGTGCATCTATCTGGAGAAGAGAAATGCAGCATAGTGGTGTATTTATAGGAATCGACCATGGCGGTACCACAACCACCGCTCTGGTTCTGGATATAGAGCAAGGCAAACTTTCCAGTCATTCGGTGCCAATGCCCAAACGTATGCCACGGCTGGGATATGTTGAACACGATCCGGAGGAGTTTTTCGAAAGTAGCCTGGCTGCAGCCAAAGGTGCTCTCGATTCGGCAAAACTTAAGTGGTCAGATGTTCAGGGCATTGGAATCGCCAATCAGGGAGAAACCAGCATGGCCTGGGATGCAAAAACTGGCATTGGTATCGGACCAGCAATCTCCTGGGAAGACAAACGCACGTCAGATATTTGTGATCAGCTTGCGAGTAAAGGTGTTGACCGGTTAATTCGTAATCGAACTGGAATCATGCTTGATCCCTATTTCTCAGCATCTAAGTTCAAGTGGCTCATCGATAACATCCCTGAAATAGCAGCTGCGCGTGATCAGGGGACGTTACGTTTAGGGGGTACCGACAGCTACGTGATTAATCGACTAACTGAGGGTGCTATTCATGCCACCGAGGCAGGAACAGCATCTCGCACTGCATTGTTCAGTTTGTACAAGCTGGCCTGGGACAGTGACTTGCTGAATGCCTTCGATCTAAAACATTCTCAACTTCCCTCGATACGACCAAGTTGTGGTGATTTTGGTATAGCCCGGCACGAATCGTTTAATGGCGCATCAGTCCCTATTACTGCCAACATAGTCGATGCCCACGGCGCATTGATCGCTCAAGGGTGCCGCGATAACACTGTTGCAAAAGCCACGTTCGGTACGGGTGCCTTTATTGAAGTCAATACTGGCAGATCACCGCTTATACCCGACGGAATTTTCCCCGTGTTCGTGGCCTGGGACCTTGAAAGCATCGTGGATTACACTATTGAGGGTAGTGTGTTTTCCGTGGGCTCAGCTATTGACTGGTTCGTTCGTTCGGGGCTCTTGCCATCACCCGAGGCTTCGGCTGCGATGGCGCTTAGTGTTGCGGATAGCGCCGGTGTATCGGTCGTGCCATGTTTTACAGGATTATCTGCTCCATATTGGAAGTCAAACGCGCGTGCCAGCATTACCGGGCTCGGTCTTGATTCTACTTCAGCACATATCGTGCGAGCACTGCTCGATGGTATTGCATTTCAGTGCGCTGAGATCATCCAATCCCTGAACGAAAAAACACAGGGCGCAATTTGTGAGGTAAGGGCAGATGGTGGCCCGACTAAGAACCGATTCTTAATGCAGCGCCTGGCGGATTTACTGGGTATGCCGGTATCAGTTTCACAGGAACCGGATATGACTGCACTAGGAACGGCTTATCTTGCTGCGATGGGTGCCGGACAGCTAAAACTCGATGACCTATCTGCCATGGAACGTAAATTCGAAATATTTGAGCCGATCATGGATATTGATGAACGAGAAATGCTGTGGACGGTCTGGCACAAAAATGTGCGCGAAGTCTGCAAAAAAATTGGATAGCACTAAGAAAATGCTGAAAACAAAGGTAACACCTCAACCAACAAAACGAAACCGTAAAACAATTCTGGATTCGATGGACCTTTGTACTAAATGCGGAATTTGCCATGCGCATTGTCCGGTTGCTGCTGTGACTAATACTTTTCCCGGACCTAAATTTACTGGGCCTCAGGCGCAACGATATCGCGTTTTTGATCAGGGTCAGGAAAATTCTCCGTTACTGTGTAACGGTTGCGGTGTCTGTACTAGCGTGTGCCCCAATAATGTGGCTATCACTGATATAATTACACTCGCTAAAACTGAAATTACAGGCAATGGCGCCACCGTTCCAGTGGGGCAAAAACTTTTAAATCGACCGGCAATGATAGGACGAATGGTGAGTCTGTTTCCATTCCTGTCCAACGCCTTGTTGAAAAACTCAATCCTGCGTAGTGTGGTAGAAAAAGTTTTCGGCATTCATCGTCATGCCCCTCTTCCTGAAATACGAGGCAGGCAGTTCCAGAGATGGCTCGCACAGAAAGTACAACCAAAGGGACCTCGAATTTCCATTTTTACAGGTTGTGCGGTCGAATATTATGACCCTGACCCTGCAATAGCGTTGGCGAGTCTGTTGAATTATCTGGGTTTTCAAGTCGATGCGCCCACCAATCTATGTTGCTCGTTGCCTATGCTTTCCAGTGGCGAGACGGAAGCAGCGCGCAAACCCGCCCGGGCCCTAATCAATGCTCTGTTACCTTCAGCGAAACAAGGCCAAATCATTCTTTCCACATCGACCAGTTGCAGTTTGACACTGCGTGCAAAGTACGCCAACTACCTGGATATGAGCGATGAAGAATCGACAAGAGTCGCCGATGCGATCATGGATGCTTGCGAATTTTTGCTGAAAGATCACATCGAGTACTTTCGCGCCAGTCTTCAGGAAATACCTCAGAGAGTTTTGTATCACGGCCCATGTCAACTTCGTGATCATAGAATGGGAGAACCTGCACTGGAGCTACTGCGTCTTATTCCAAATATTAAACTAACACTTTCCCAGGCTGATTGTTGCGGTATAGGGGGTACCTATGGATACGACAAAAAAAAATACGCGATAGCTATGTCAGTAGGTAAAACCTTGATGGATCAGGTTAGGCAATGTGAACCCGACATTATTATCTGTGATAGTGAAACTTGCCGATGGAATATTGCAGCACAAACAGGTGTAGAGTGCATTCACCCTGTACAGCTGCTGGAAAGAGCTCTTAAACCAGATATTTCTGATTAGGCTATTATTATCTGTTAGAAATAGTTGGCAATATATATTGGTATTTTGAGAAATATAAATATATAAAAAACAAATAGATATGATGATAAGTCGATTCCGCCCCTTGGCAACATTACCATCCTTTTTTACAATCAACTTGAGCTTTTTGCTCGATTCCAGTTGCGCTAAAATTGTGCCTCCGATCATCGAAGCCACCGATTTTGGGAGTTAATGGGATCAAATCTTAACGTAACATATAATAATCTTACAATAGGGATTAACGGCACATACTAAAAATTTTTTACCGAGATCAATACGAACTCCGATGATATTCCAATTTATGGGCTCGCTCCTACCTGCTCCAAGTTATAGATTAGCTGTGTTACCGCAGATCCCTGAACCAGAAAATTAAGTCTGGAACAACACCCAGGTCCTACGTTATGACAGCGAAGGTAAGGTTAGCAGCTTTATCGTTTAACCCAACGCGTCTACCTTAAGCTGGCCTCGACATGTTGGGTTTCACTGTGCTCAACACTAACCTACTTTTTAATTCCTTAATAAACCGATCAGTGTCACAAGGTGTTAAGTTACATTCAAAATTGACCCTGTATTGGCACTGAAAGCTGAATCAACTGGTTTCGGTCAGTTTAGGTGCTGGGTAGAGTTGGCACATGAATGCCCGACATTTCATGCATCACTCGCACAACCTGGCAACTATATCCAAATTCATTATCATACCAAACGTAGAGTATCGCTCGGTCGTCATTGACGATTGTTGCTTGTGAGTCAAGCACACCTGCATGACGAGAACCTACTAAATCAGTAGACACTATTTCATTAGAAGCGGTGTAATCGATTTGATTTTGTAATTTAGAATTTAGCGAAACTTGACGGATATAGTCATTCAATTCTGCTTTATCAGTGGTAGTATTTAAGTTTAAGTTCATGATTGCCATCGAAACATTCGGCGTCGGTACACGTATTGCGTTACCGGTTAATAGCCCTGCTAATTCGGGTAATGCTTTTGCGACGGCTTTTGCTGCACCCGTTGTACTTATCACCATGTTCAATGGCGCACTACGACCTCTGCGCGGGGCTGAATGATAATTATCAGTTAGGTTTTGATCGTTAGTGTAAGAATGGACTGATTCAATATGTCCATTACGTATTCCAAATTTATCATTCAGTGCTTTTAAAATAGGTGTAATAGCGTTAGTCGTGCAACTTGCGGCTGAAACAATATTATCTTCTGCTGAAATCATGTCTTCATTAACACCATAAACAATATTCTTAATATTGCCTTTTGCGGGTGCGGTAAGGAGAACTTTTTCGACACCTTTTGATTGTAAATGTTGAGAAAGCCCTTCTTCATCAGTCCAAATACCGGTGTTATCGACCACTAAGGCATTGTTTATTCCATGGGTTGTATAGTCAATTTCAGCAGGAGATTTTGCATAGATAACTTTTATGAAGGCTCCATTTGCCTTAATAACATTGTGTTTTTTATCAATGGTTATGCTGCCATTAAATGCGCCATGTACTGAATCACGTCTTAAAAGGCTCGCGCGTTTTGCTAAGTCACCTTCTTCACCAGGACGAATAACAATCGCACGTAAATTCAATAATGAATTAGGTCCAGCTCGTTCAATTAGTAACCGCGCTAATAAACGTCCTATCCGTCCAAACCCGTACAGAACAACATCTTTTTTAGGCTCAACATCATGCACTTTACTAATTGTTATCAGTTCTTGATCCAAATACTGTTCTATAGAAAGGCCGTTGGCTTTACCCAGAAATAAGTAGCGATAAGCTAATTTTCCAATATCAACACTGGATGGGGCAAGGTTCATTTCGCTTAAAGCTTTTACAAACGGATAGCTCTCACGTAGCCGAAGTTTGTTTTCTTCGTGCAATGCAACTGATTTATGGGCTTTGATGATGTCAATCGCTGAAGCATTGACAAGCGGTTTACCATAAATAGAAATTTCAATGCCTTTGTTTCTAAACAGCTGGCCAATAATTGGCTGCATATTTTCTGCAAATGTCTGACGTTCTTGCCAGCTAGCCTGGTATTTTTCTTCAAGGAGAAGTGTCATTAAGTTAAACCTTATGTTTCAGCCGATAGAAAGATAGTTTGTTATATAACCATACATAGTGGTGTTTATAACTGGGCATGTATTATATAGGTATCTGTAAGAATTTTGAATTTTATACTGCGATACTAAAAGCTGGAAAAACTTCAACTTTGATGTTCCGCTTAGCCTTGATTTATGGGGGATCGTGTGCAACCGGTTCATCGCCCCGAATTGCGTCTTGAGCGTCAAACTTTCATACTGAGCAGCCTTGAATATGAATTAGAGTTTTCATAATTATCCCTGCATAACCATCAATGGTGGCTTTCAAAAAAACTGGGATATTGTTATCTTATGAGCTCGTACTAGACACCAGGATCATCGGAAAGGTTGGGGTTCATGCCTTCGATTTTGTATTAGTCCAAAACCTGAGATCTTCCCCCCTGTTATTAATTGGCACCATGAGTAGCGCTATGACAAATCGACTGTCCGAGGAAGCCTCTCCAACCGTCGAGACGCTCGACGATCTTGCTAAATTGGCAAACTACTCGCTGATGGACACGCTCAACTGCGATCCTGACGCGAGATCAAACGGCGAAGACCACTCGCCGCGACAAGTCTTCTCGGGCCACTATGTCCCCGTCAATCCCACGCCAATCAAAGACCCCGAGTACGTCGCGCACAGCAAATTTTTTTTCCAGGAACTTGGCTTTGCTGACAGCATGGCAGAGTTGGACGACTTCGTTCGTATGTTCTCCGGTGACATCTCTCAGGTTCCGGAGCCAATGCGCAAGGTTGGTTGGGCGTGTGGGTACGCACTTTCCATCTACGGCACCGAATACTACCAGCAGTGTCCGTTCCAAACTGGTAACGGATACGGTGACGGTCGTGCAGTTTCTGTGCTTGAGGCCGTCATCAACGGTCAACGCTGGGAAATGCAACTGAAAGGTGGCGGTCGGACACCCTATTGCCGTGGCGCGGATGGTCGCGCCGTTCTGCGGTCGAGTGTCCGCGAGTTCCTGGCACAGGAGCACATGCATGCGCTCGGAGTGCCAACATCACGATCTTTGAGTTTGTATGTTTCGAAAACGGAGACTGTCAAGCGGCCGTGGTATTCGGAAGGCTCGCACTCGCAGGATCCCGACAGGCTTATGTCGGATGCAGTCGCCATCTCGACGCGCGTTGCACCGTCTTTCATTCGGGTTGGCCAACTCGAGCTCTTCGGCCGCCGTGCCCGCAAGCAGGAACACCCGCAAGCATTGGAGGAGCTCGAGAAAATTGTTTTGCACTTGATCGATCGTGAGTACGCTGATGTCATTGACCAAAAACTAACAACCGCCGAAAAAGTGGTGTTGCTCGCGCGCGAGTTCCGCAGCCGCCTTACGTCGCTTGTGGCGAACTGGATCCGCGTCGGATACTGCCAGGGTAATTTCAACAGCGACAATTGCGCGGCCGGTGGCTTCACACTCGACTACGGTCCATTCGGGTTCTGCGATGTGTTCAAACCGGACTACCAGCCATGGACGGGAGGCGGTCAACACTTCTCGTTCCTCAACCAACCCGTGGCAGCGCAACAAAACTTCCACGTGTTTTGCACGGCCTTGCTGCCGTTGCTGACGTCGCATGAGGACTACCTGCAACAGCTTAGTGAAATTCATAATGACTTTTCGAAAGTGATGCAAGCGCAAATGGAGAAAATGTGGGCTGCCAAACTAGGACTTGGCACTTTTCACGCAGCATTGTTCAGTGAGCTCGAAACGCTCATGGCAGAAACACCGGTTGATTACACTATTTTCTTTCGTGAGCTCTCGATGCTACCTGACGATATTGGCCCACTCAAAAAAAGCTTCTACAAGAACTCGGAACGTTCAATGAATTCAATGCACCCAACCTATACGGCAGACCCCGAAGGGATGGACAAGCGTTGGTCTGACTGGCTGACAAAATGGAAATCAGTCATCACCAGTACGAACGGCAGCACGGCTGACGCGAAAGCTATTTCGCCCCAATCCCGCGAAGAGCTCTCCAGGCAGATGAAACTCGTCAATCCAAAATACACCATGCGAGAGTGGTTCATTGTACCGGCGTATCAGCAAGCTGCCGAGGGGAACTACTCTCTAGTTCGAGAGCTGCAGGCCGTCATGACGCAGCCATATACCGAGCAGTCGGAAGACATGGAAGGGAAATACTATAGGCTGAAACCATCTGAATTCTTTGAGGTTGCTGGATTGTCATATGTGAGTTGCTCATCGTGATTTTTCAAACTCTAATCGGCGAGGGACGCGCAGGCCATCATCGAGTGCCGCACAGCATGAAGATTAAGTTACCATGACGGTGCATCGTCTTTCACCCTTATCGAAGGAGCCAGAGTCACTGGAACGAAGCGGCGTTGCAGAGGAAGAAGTTCCTGCCGAAGAGGTGGTCGTCGCCTACCACGAGCGGACAAAGCACCATTTCCATCGCTACGCAGCAGCGCTTGGTATGGACTGGGCGACACAGCCAGATCCATTTCGGCGCTACGTGGGAGCGGAACTTGTTCGTCTCCCGGTGCCTAAAGCGGGCCGACCGCTGCCTTATTGGCAGCTCTATACGAACGAGAGCGTGCCGCCTCTGCCACTATCGTTGGCGTCAGTTTCGCTCTTTTTCCGGTACGCACTATCGCTGACGGCATGGAAGCAGGTTGGTGATACCACATGGCCGTTGCGCGCAAACCCGTCGAGCGGAAATCTTCATCCGACCGAGGGCTATGCCGTACTGCCAGCGGTCGACCAGATCGGCGATGCAGCTGCCGTCTATCACTATGCGCCAAAGGAGCACGCTCTTGAACGGCGAGCGGTACTCGACGCGACACGCTGGGCCGAGCTGACAGGGTCTTTTCGGGAGGGGGCTGTCCCAGAGGGCTCGTTCTTTGTGGGTTTGTCGTCGATACAATGGCGGGAAGCCTGGAAGTACGGTGAGCGCGCGTTCCGTTACTGCCAGCACGATGTTGGCCACGCACTTGCCAGCCTGCGTATCTCGGCAGCGACGCTGGGCTGGAGATTGGTGCTCCTCGACAGCGTCAGCGATAGCGCACTCTCTAACCTCCTTGGGCTTGACCGTGATGAAGATTTCGCGGCGGCGGAGCGTGAAGAAGCTGAGCTACTGGTGTTGATTTCACCCAGTTTACCAACACCGATTCTGACCGAATCTAAACCGTTGATGGCGCATGGCAGTGGCGTGATTTGGCAGGGTAGGGCCAATACACTAAGTCCCGAACACAGCGTCGAGTGGCCTGTGATCGACGCAGTTGCGCAGGCGACACGACAATTGCAAAGCTCGCCTATTAAGGAGGACTTCTCTAACTTTCCCTCGGAAGAAGCACTTTTAGGCACACCCATCCGGCAAGGCCTGCTCAGTGCGGAGACGACCATTCTTGGTCGCCGCAGCGCAGTAGCGATGGATGGCTCCACATCGATCTCGCGGGATACATTCTTTCGCATGCTCGCCCGACTGATTCCGACACAAGAGCGGCGGACTATGCCCTGGGATGCGATTCCCTGGCGACCGCGCATCCACATCGGGCTATTCGTTCATCGTGTCGACGGCTTGGCGTCTGGAATCTACGCGCTCATCCGTGATCCAGACAAGGTCGATATCCTCAAAAAAGTGATGCATTCAGATTTTTGTTGGCACCGCGTGCCCGACTGCCCACCAGAACTCCCCTTGTATCTCCTTCAAGCGGGAGACTGTGGAGCGCTGGCTATTAAAGTTTCCTGTGGACAGGACATCGCCGGTGATGGCGCCTTCAGTCTAGCGATGATTGCCGACTACATGGACAGCCTGGTCACCT
>JBLHGU010000036.1:0-35535 GCA_047615875.1 Parasphingorhabdus sp. | reverse complement strand
CTGCATCCCTAGTGTGGTTTAGGCCAATAAAATGAATGATATGCATCGGCAAAATAATACCCCTGTATTATTCTTAGTGAAAAAACTGATCGCAGTTATTTGAATTTAAATGATTGGTATCACAGTTTCGGTGGCTATATATTAGTCGATTCATTTGTCTAAAGAGAGTTAGCCAGCTTATATGCTTCACCAATAGCAATTTCCAGGGTCCGGGGTGTAACACAA
The DNA here is from genome assembly GCA_047615875.1 of Parasphingorhabdus sp. Taxonomy (GTDB): domain Bacteria; phylum Pseudomonadota; class Gammaproteobacteria; order Arenicellales; family CAJQKF01; genus JBLHGU01. The sequence goes on along the minus strand of JBLHGU010000036.1, from coordinate 35,310 downwards.
TCACCAATCGAGTAAGTTTCATGACTTTCTTTCGGAGTCACAGTGATACTTTGAGGAAAACTATTGACCCTGGTCCCATTCCAGTCGATGATTACATCAACATTGTCACGATACTGAATTCTCTGATCAAAAATATTCTGCAATTGCACTTTGTTTCCATCAACTGAAATTGGCTTTAAAGCACTGCTGAATTGACAGAGCAGTTCGCCGAGTCGGGTGTACCAGCCGTTTCTAACTGTGGGATCAAGATCATTTCCAACGGCAATATCGCTGGTCACAATCTCTACTTTAACGCCATGAGAAATAAGGCACTCAGCCGCCACCAGCCCTGCTTGCCCGCGACCCTCATTGATAACAAGTGCATTACTGAACTTGACTTCGTTGGCACTCAATAGTTGGTGAGGAGATAGCATCGCAATATCACTGACGCCTGGAAATTTACGGGTAGCGCTACTTGATCCGATGGCATGCACAATGACATCTACATCCAGTAATGTTAATTCTTTTGAATCGATGTGCTGATTATACTGAATATTAACACCAAGTATTTCAAGCTCATTTAATCGCCAATCAATAATTGCATTGAACTCACTCATGGAGGCAACGCTAGCCCATAAATTAAGCTGACCGCCTGCTTTGCTGAGTGCTTCATAGAGGGTGACATTGTGTCCGCGTTCAGCCGCAATTCGTGCACATTCGAGCCCAGCCGGACCTGCGCCAATCACCGCAATTTTGCGGGGAAGTTTGGCAAGAGTTCTTTCATTACCAGGTTTTGACACAGCAGCGTTGTGCATGCAATTAACCGGCTTCCCTGCATACCGATTCGCAATGCAGGTGTTAGCACCAACGCAGGGCCGAATTCGACTGGTTTGATTCCGTAAGAGTTTTTTCACCAGCTCTGGATCACAGATATTGGCACGTGTCATACCAATCATATCTGCCTGACCAGAAGCAATAATGTCATTAGCGTGAACGGGTGAAGTTACGCGACCAATGCCAAATACTGGAATATCGACAACGGATTTAATGGTCGCTGCAAGTGGAATAAATAAGCCATGTTTTGCAGGAGTGGGCGGCCAGTGCCGTGAACGTCCTGTGTGCGTGAAGTTGGTATGAGCTATAACATTCAGATAATCGATTGAACCGGTAGCAACTAATTTGCCAGCGACAACTTTCATGTCGTCAAGAGTCAAACCCCCTGGTTCATATTCGTCACCTGGAATTCGTATCCCTAATATTAATTTATTTCCGAGTGCAGCACGAACAGCAGCCAATAATTCTAGCGTAAATCGCAGCCGATTTTCGAGGCTACCACCATATTCATCAGTTCTAAAATTGGTTAGAGGAGATAAAAAAGCCTGCGGTAAAAACCCAAAGGCAGCGAGGATTTCAACACCATCTAACCCGCCTTGCCGAACCCTTGAAGCCGCACTGGCGAATGAGGCAATGACTTCGTTAATTTCATCGCGCGTCATCGCATGCGAAATATTTCCATTCGTTTCTGAGCGAATCGCTGAAGCTGACCAGCTGGCTCTTTCGATTTGGTTGATGAGAACTGTCCCCGCACTATGGGCGAGTTGGGCCAGAATGTGTCCGCCTTCATTGTGAACAGCCTGGCTTAGGTTTTGATAGCCAGGAATAATGTCATCATCTAAGTTCCACAACCCATCCTTACTGACACTCAACATGCCGGAGTGATGGACTGGTGTGCCCCCGGTTATTTGCAGTCCGACCCCATTACGGGCATAAGTCTGGTGATAGGCAATATAGTCTTTGCCGGCTTTATTATTATCAGCAAAGCCTGGCACGTGAGCGGAGACCAGAACCCGATTACGAACTTCGGCCTGGCCAATTGTTAGCGGTGATAATAAGTGGCTAAATTGATTCATCTATAACTCAAAAAGAACATCCGATCGAATAATATACTTGGTGCCAGATATTATGTTCTCTGATGAATGAACACAATGCTGGGGGTGTGTTCCATGCGGGAAACATAATGCGCCACCTACCGGTGTTCGAACGCTAATAGTAGGCGTCGTACCGGCATCCTCAGCTGGTTGTCCGAGATTGTTGTGATCAACATAAAATTGCGTGGCGCCACCAACAAAATCTTCGCTGAGATACAACAAAATGGTCAACTGACTCCAACGATCACCATAAGCATTATCAATCAAATGCCCATCGACGACTCGTGAACCCGGCCAGGATCCATCCGTATGCGGGGCAAAATAGTCACCCGATTGATAACGATAAAACCGAAAACGCGCGTTTAATCCAACCGCTGTTTTACCTTTGTTATATGCATGATTGTCATAAGTATATGGTTGGCACTTTTGCCAGATAATATCGTTGGTCTCATCGTCGACAACCCAGGTGAAGCTGTCATTATGACGAATCGACCGAGGTAAGGAAACAGCGGCATCTTCGAGGTAGCCGAGTTCTTCTGTGATGTTGATAATTCTGTTGCATTCATCGCGTGAGAATAGATTTAGTAGCTGGAAGGCGCCGGGCACACCATCGATATCTACTCGTTCAATACTATTTTCAGAACCCTCAATAAGATTTGCTGGATTTGGAGTTTTGTTTGCCCAGGTAGGGATTGCCGGGTTTTCGGCCCCAGGTTGACGGGTGATGATGTAGAAGCTGGACAAGATTAATTCCGCTGATGTGGATTGTTAAAAAATAGAAGTTGTCTAGGGATTCTAACTATACTGACCTCCTATTGGGAGCGTTCATTGCCATTCGACCTGCGTCACAATAACCCTAGATATCCTAGTCAATAATCATCTACTGAAAGCGAAACAACTGCAAATGAACGGAGCTGAATCATTACTTACCACCCTGCTGGCAAATAAGGTAGATGTTTGTTTTGCCAATCCCGGCACATCAGAAATGCACTTTGTTGCCGCGCTGGATAGCGTCGAGGGAATGCGATGCGAGCACAATCGCCAATCGTCAACGTCATTGGCGATCACGCGAGTTACCATAGGCATTTAGACGCCCCTCTCACGTCAGATATTGAAGGTACGGCTCGCCCATTCAGCCATTGGGTGCGAACCTCGGCTGGGGCCAATTCCCTCGCCCTGGAAGCTACAACAGCGGTTGCAGCAGCCAGAAGTGCTCCGGGAAAAATCGCCTCATTAATTTTACCCGCCGACGCGGCCTGGTCGGAGGTTACTCAAACCCAACCTGCTATCTCGCTAGAAGCGCTGATTTCGCCACCGCGAAAGCCATCAGACTTGGCTATTGATGCCGCAGTAAAAATTCTTCGATCAGGTCAAACTACTGCGCTAGTCCTGGCCGGACACGCCACACGACAAATACCCCTCGAACTGGCGGGCAAGATTGCCACCAATACTGGAGCCAACCTGTTTGCGCAAACATTGACGCCGAGAATAACCCGCGGAGCGGGTCGGGTCGCAATTAACCGAATTCCTTATCCAGTTGATCAGGCAGTCGCTGTATTGAAGGATTTCGACAACATTATCCTGGTCGGTGCCAAGGCGCCGGTGGGATTTTTTGCCTATCCCAATAAACCCGGCACATTGTACCATCCAGGAGCGCTAGTACATGAACTGGTCGGCGTTGAAGGCGACATAACCTATGCACTCGAATCCTTGGGCGAGGCGCTTGGTGCGAAAATAGCTGCGAAAAAGACTGAACTTTTATTACCCACCCGACCAACCGGTGCAATTACCCCGGAGAAAATTGGTCAACTGCTGGCAGCAACCATCCCTGATGATGCCATTGTTATCGATGAAGGTATTACAACGGCCCGCAGCTTCTACCCAGCGACCCAGGAATCCCGCCCGCACGACCTGATCCTGCCTACCGGTGGATCTATTGGCTTTGCAATGCCTGCCGCCGCTGGTGCTGCGATTGCCTGCCCTGATCGTAAGGTTATCTGCCTGGAAGGTGATGGCAGTGGCATGTACATGCCGCAAACGCTATGGACCCACGCTCGTGAAGGGCTCGACATTCTTACGATAATTTTTGCCAACCACAAATACCAAATTCTACGCAGCGAAATGCAAAACGTAGGGGTGCCAGAAATCGGCCCTAAGGCATCGGGGTTACTCGACATCGACCAGCCGACCATCGATTGGATTCATCTGGCTAAAACATTTGGTATAAAGGCAAAGCGAGTCGATTCTATGCGGGCATTTTCCAAAGCCGTCGACGCTGGCCTCGCATGCCAGGGGCCTTATTTAATTGAAGTAGTTGTCTAGTAGACAGAGCCTGATTCCTCTGACACCTTTTGCCTAGTCAGGGTTTCATGTCATAGCAACATTGACAGAACTTAGCGCCATTCGGGGCCAGAACAGAAGTAGGCATATTTAAATACGTATTATGCCCCCAGATTATACGCGCAGGCTTATTTTCCAATAGAGTAACGCGCAAACGCGTCTGAGAACGGTGATCGCGTTTCAACCCAGTCCGGCGACATCCGATAAACGGTTTCCAGGTCGGCCTTTGCACCTACATCGTCGCCATGTCTTTCGAGAAATTCGCCGCGGCTATGAAATAGCCCCCAGTTTTCAGGCTGAAGCCTGATTGCCTGATCGTAGTCACTACGAGCTTCATCTAGACTGCCTTTATACTCCAAAACCATCGCCCGAATGCTATAGGTAGGTGCGTAACTGGCCTTCAAATTTAATGATCGGTTACACAATAGTAGTGCTTTGTCATACTGTTCCAACCTCATATGCTCGAAATAAAGTGACGCCAGTGTACGTTAGTTGTTCGGGTCGAGACCCAAGGAATATTCGTAATCCATGCGGGCGGAGTTGCGATCACCGAGTCGCGAATAGGCCAACCCCCGGTTACGATGAGCTTCCGCCGTATCTTTGGTGGTTAGCTCTCCAGACACTATCGCACGACCAAAATATTTGACCGCCGAATTTAAAGTCTCCGACGTCCATTCGATCTGCCGCGCACTTCCAATCTAATGCCGCATCTGCGTGCCCACATACACTCCACGAACCGGTCAAAAACGTACTCAAAAGCACTATCGACCAGCTGGGCAGCCTGCTAGTTCGCCATATACTCTGCCTTATCATGATATTCCCCAACCCTTACAAGCGTCAAAATCGCATTATTTTTAACATGGAATGAATTCCGTGGCAACACAACCACCGTTTTACAAAATTTCATCACATACAGCTCTTTCGTTCTTTTAAGGTCAATTCAGGCGTTACAGCACACCTCGAAAATTGAGGTAAAACTATTGCATTAATTTGAATCCAACTCATCATGCTGCGAACGCGTTGCCCACATGTTAAAAATTTTAGGACACCTTAATTCATGACTACAAATCAGTGTCTACAAATCAGTTTTAGTAACTCTTAAAGCACTGTATTATGCTGCGCCAACGTTCGATTCTAGCTTGGTTGCAATAATTTTTTCGCAAAGCCTATTTCATCAAACCAGGGGATCAAACCAGGGGATCAAGCTTTTCTTATCTCTCTTCTATAAGTACAGTCGTGGCGAAATGCCTAATTATTTTAAAACCTAAAAATATATGAATCAAAAACTGAAATTCTATTCAGAAATTGAAGGCCTAAGAGCTCTTGCGATACTTCCCGTCATCCTATTCCATTTCGATTATGCTTTTTTTTCGGGTGGTTATGTTGGCGTTGACATTTTTTTTGTAATTTCTGGTTTTCTTATTACCAGACTTCTGATTCATCATTTAGCCGATGGTAGCTTCAGCTTTATAGATTTTTTTGAGAGGCGTTCCCGTCGCCTGCTTCCTGCACTTATATTGGTATCCTGGGTCTCTTTGGTAATAGGCTTCGTATTACTGGAACATGAATATTTTATTGATCTTACTTATTCAGCAGTAGCTCAAACATTTTTTTCAGCCAATATGTATTTTTGGTCTGGCACGGGTTATTTCGATCTAGGTTCTCTAAATAAACCTCTGTTGCATACATGGTCATTATCTATAGAAGAGCAATTTTATTTTGGTATTACAATCTTCTTGATGCTTTGGGCTTTAATTTGCCGAAAAAGTAAGGTCAATTTTCAAAAAAGCATTGTATATCCGATAGTTATATTGTTGTTAATATCGTTTTTCTTGAACTATATTACTGTAAGTAGATTTCCATCAGCAACTTTCTATTTACTACCTACCCGCCTATGGGAGTTGCTTATAGGTTCATGTCTTATCTTCGTTACTGTTAGGAAACGATCCTATTTTGCCGAATCCGCATGTTTGATGGGTCTTGCTTTACTAATTTATTCAATCCTTACATTTAATAAAACTACGATTTTCCCTGGATTGATGGCTCTGTTTCCTACCGTTGGAACAGCATTACTAATATATGCCATCATTGGAGAATCAGTTATTGCTAAACACATCCTAACTTTTAGGGCATTTAAAGTTCTGGGTAAATTGTCCTATTCAATTTACCTTTGGCATTGGCCGCTATGGATTTTTTACCTACAGCTACCGGATTATTTTAAGTCTGAAGTTTCTAAAGTAATTCTACTGTGCTTAACTTTGTGCTGTGCTTTTGCATCCTATAAAATTCTTGAAGATCCGATCAGGAAAAGAAAACTACTTACCGATAAGGCTCTTTTCTGGAAAGTATTATTAATCTCTCAAAGTGTCATTTTAGTGGTGGCTAGTTTTGACAGTATTAGAAATACCTTCACCAAGGTTACAGATCCAGTGGGATATCGTTATTTGATGGCTGAGACAGATCTAAACGAAGAAATAATGAAATGCCATGATCGCTACAAACAAGATTTCGACAACGATGGGTTATGCCAAATTGGAAATAAAGAGGCATCTCCTTCAATTCTCTTTTGGGGTGATAGTTTAGCCGGTTTTGCTTCAGAAGGAGTTTCCCTGGCTTTAAACAATGCTGGACTTTCCGCCTTGCAATTAACCAGGGGTGGATGCCCTCCGGTCCTGTCTGAAACATTCAATTACGTAAAAAAAGACAAATTTGAATGTAATGAAATTCGTCAATCTGTTTTTAAATTTATAAAGAAGAAAAAATTTAAAACAGTAATCTTGATGGCTTACTGGAATTCATACTTTAACTATAACGAACCGGGCAATGAGTTTTTAGTTGGCCTGGATAAGACTATCAAAAGCCTTAAAGAAGCAGGGATGGAAGTTGTACTTCTTGAAAACCCACCTATATACAATGCATCTGTAGCTGACTTTCTTTATAACAAGCATAAGAAATTGGAAGATCAAAAGTCAATTGAAAATATTAGAAATTTTGGACCACAAATTCTTAAGATTTCGGAGGAAAATTCTCTTTATGTAATTCATACATATGGTCTATTTTGTAGAGATCAAAATTGCATCATTGAAGAGAACGGCTATTCTCTTTATCGTGATGAAAAACACTTGTCCTCACATGGATCTGTTTTCTTTGGCGATCGTCTCAAATCAGCATTTGAAAAATTAAGCAAAAACGAGTAAGAAAAGGCATCCTAATGCGAAGTTCTGCCGGGCTAATAAGTAGCTCACATTGTAGGAATCTGTTAGATTCTGGGCGACTAACCCGTGCTCTGGACGCATTGACACCAATACCGAACGCGTTAGCACTGCCCCGGACGCATCGGCACCCACTCCGAACCTAACGGTACCAGCTCTCAAGCACACTGTTGTTTCTGCAAGCAAACACACTGGCTAAGCCAACTAAAAGAGGAGAACGAAAATGACGAAAATGAACGAACTTTATGAAGAGATGATTGGTGCGATGAACGTAGAAGGTCTTGAGATACCGGTTGCTGGTGTCAAGTTTTACGATCAGGGCGACACCATTCCCAACGCGGTTAGTGATTGTGTACCCGATGGAATCACTCTAACTAGTTGCCAGAGTGCGCGCCAGGCAGGATTCGGTGACTCGGTGCTACTGAATGCCAAATCCATCGGTTGTGTTGCGGCTGCGATCACCTTCGGATTAGTTAACAAGGATCAGGACACCCCCATGGGTGATTCACTGGTGTACACCGATGTTATGAAAGGTCAATCCGGTTTGGAAGAAGATTTCAAACCACCAACACCTAAGGATTTCACCGACGGCACCGTATATGCCTGTACCGCTGCTGGCAGACCAGATTTCGCGTTATTCGGCAAGGACGATACTGGCAGATTTCAAAGCCCAGCCATTGCCAAGCAGGCGATGTCTGACATGATGGCTATCCACCCCGCCACCACCCAGGCTGTGTTCATTTACGCCAAAGACTTCGACGATGCTGACGTAGAGCCAGATGTTGTGGTGCTAGCGGTAAGACCAGTCGAACTCACGCGTATCATCCAGGCTTATCAGTTTCAGACTGGCAAACGGGTCACTTCCAGTATGGGCGGCTTGCGCGTGGTCAACTCCGACCTGATGGTACGGCCTTATCTGACTCAGGAAATGAATATTTCCACCTATTGCCTGGGCGCACGGTTGATCGGACAATATGAGGCGGACCGACTAGGCGTTGGCATGCCATTTCATCAGTTCGAAGAAATGGTCGAGGGGATGAAACTGTCCCAGGGCGGATTTCCGTTCCAGGCGTATCCTGGTGCCAAAGATTCGGTTCGTACTTAAGTTACAACGGAGACGAACATGGCTCTTAATTCTCTCACTAGCACGCGGGTACATCATATGTCCCGCTCCACTGGTACGGTGCTTACCGATCGGCACCTGACTGTGCTCGAGTACGCCTGGCGATTCTACCGAAAGAATAGTCTGGGACCGCTCTACCAGAACATCGCGCGCCACACGGGAATATCGAAAGCCGAACTGATCGATATTTTCCCCCATGGCCTCAACTCCGTATTCACATGGGTCGGTATCCCGATTCAAAGTAAGGACGATGGTTGTAAAGCGATGGTGAGCCTTGACGTCGAAGACCTGCGCGAAGTTTACTTCGACCACAACGGGACCACTCCGCTGCGCGATGAGGTACGCGACGAGATGATTCGTTTTCTACAAGATTCCCGCTCCTACGGTAATGCCAGCAGTGCCTATGACATCGGCAGTCAGGCCTTCGATGTCATCGACCAGGCTCGTCGCAGGGTGGCAGCGGGGATTGGCGTCGATCCCGCTGCCATCTTTTTCACCGGTAGCGGCAGCGAAGCTAACAATCTCGCGCTCAAAGGTATTATTGAGAATCATCCCGATGGTCCCGGACACATTATTACCACCCAGGTAGAGCATCCGTCGATTTTGAAGGTTGCGGCCTATTTCGAAAGCCAGGGTCACGATGTCACATATCTTCCAGTGCAGGCAGACGGTACCTTATCTGCCAGCACGGTTGAGGATGCGATTCGGGCAGATACTAGAGCGGTTGCTATCATGGCTGCCAACAATGAAATTGGCACCATTTATCCTATAGCCGAGATCGGTGCGATATGTCGGGAAAAAGGCATTGCATTTATCGTTGATGCCATCCAGGCGGTTGGTAAAATGCCTTTTGCGCTAAAGGATTCTGGGATATCGATGCTCACCCTGTCCGGGCACAAGATCGGAGCACCCAAGGGTGTGGGTGCCATATACGTGGATCCGTCCATTACGCTCGCACCGCAGATTCACGGCGGTGGGCAGGAATCTGGTCTACGCGCTGGCACTGAGAATGTTCTCGGCATTCATGCCATGGGACACGCGGTGGAACTTGCCGTTAAAGAAATCACCGAACACTGCAAGCATCTTCTCGACTTGCAGAGTTATTTTCTGGAGCAACTCGAAAAGGTGGCTCCCGATGCTGTGATTAACGGCAGCATGGAACAGCGCTTACCGAACAACCTCTCGGTGGGATTCAAAGGTATCGACAGCGGTTCCTTACTGCTCAGCCTCAACCAGATCGGAGTTTTTGTCTCGGCCGGTTCTGCGTGCAGCGCCGGCAACGACAGTTATTCCCATGTGCTCGAGGCTATCGGCACTAAAGCCTCAGACTATGGCACTGTCCGATTCAGCTTCGGCATGACAAATTCCAGGGCCGATCTGGATTATCTGTTTGAACACCTGCCGGAGATTCTTGAGGGACTTAAATAATGAAAGTCTGGAATAACAAATCATGGCCATCGGCGGGAGTCTAGATCATGTGTCGTGCATTGCTCTATCTTGGTTCCAGAACCGCCCTCGATGGCCTATTGTTCAAGTCGGATAATTCCCTTGTCCGGCAGGTCTCCACTCCAAGAATGCTCAGCATGCTGAATCTGGCCGGCTTCGGCATGAAAGCCTGGGACAGGGAATCTCAGTCGCCGGAGCAGCCATACAGCTACAGCACTGACTGGATACCGGTTTTCGATCAAAACCTGAAAAGCCTGTCGGAAAAAGTCAGCGTCAATTGCCTGTTAGCCCATGTTCGCGGGGTTCCCGTCACCGCCGGTGAGACGGTTTCACCAAAGAATAATCACCCATTTTGTTATCCCGGTTGCAGGATCACGCTGGCGCACAATGGCGATCTCACCAGATTCGCAGAAATGAAGGCGCACCTGGTTCCGCACATCAAACCAGCTATTCTCGGCTCTCTGGCGGGAACTACGGACAGCGAATGGATCTATGCGTTATTGCTCTCCCAACTCGACGAGCCGAGCGGCACTATCCAGTTCGACGAAATAAAACCGGCAATCGAATCGGTATTCCGCATCATCCGCGATGTTAGAGCAACTTGCGGGATCGATACAAGCTCCTCGGTGAATCTGTTCATAACCGACGGTGAAAGTGTGGTCGCGGTTCGCTATTGTTTCAATTTTGGACACTATCCTATAGATAGTCCTGAATCGGTACGTGAGCACCATTTATCCTACTTGAGTCTGTGGTATACCCTCGGCCGTGACTATGGTTGTCACGCCGGTGAGTGGCAAACTATTGGTGGGAGTGAATCAGCAGACACCGTGATTATCTCCTCAGAGCCTCTCACCGAAGACATCTCCACCTGGGTCGAGGTGCCGGAATATGGCATGCTCTGTGCGCGCACCGGTAGCGAGGGCCCAGTGATTTCTCTCGACTATCTCGACATATAGCCCACATATCTCATTTGGCGTCAACTACTCGGTACCAAACGAATAGCTGTTGCGCGACTCCCGGGGTTGTACAACACCGGCACAGCTTCCGTAATCATCCAGTACCACGAACAGATAACCGCGGTTGGTATTGAATTCGTTTACCGCACCGGCTTCAATTATATTTTCTGGGTAGGGCAAGTCATCCAGTTCCACTTCTGCACCCTCAAGGTTTATCCAGAAAATATTTAGCGTTGTGTCGCCCGTATTGGTGATCGTAATCAAAGCCTCGTAGTCAGACGACTTCGATAGCGCATTGCCACGTACCGCGCAGCCATTTTCGATTTGGGTCGGTGTGAGCTCCGTCGTGCCTGGCTCCCCGTCACCACCTTCGCCATCATCACCTGGATTATTTGATACTAGTTGATCCAGACAGTCGTAATAGGCCGACTCGTTGTTGTAGCTAGTTGAATCCGGGTAGTTGTTGGCATCCTCACAGGCATTGTATTCATTGTCCGGAATGCTACTGTAGTCGTTGTCGCCTCGTGGGTCCTGTGGATCATCCTGCCAGCGCAGAATTTCTTTGGCCAGAGAAATTACAAATTGCTCCTGGCTAGTAATACCGTCTGGCGTGCTGGCACGGATAGTCACTATAACGCTGGATTCATTCTCAAAATCCAGCAGGTCGGTATTGCGCGTGCGTACTTCATTTCCCGCATAGATCCAGAAAGGACCATCAATTATCTCGTTGCCATATTCGTCAACGATGGTATAGGAAATTTCGCTATCCGGCGCATCCTCTTCCTCGGCAAACAGGGTGATACCGGTTTGCTCGCTATAATCCCCCTGACGCACCGTGTTATCGCCTGGGGCAGTGTCGATAATTGGGCTGACAGTACGGATTTTTTCGAAGACATCTTCGAGTTCAATCACAAATTCTGCAAAACTGCGTGTGCCATCTTCACTGGAGGCCATAACCCTTAGTATCGGGTTGGGGTCGGTCTCGTAGTCAAGTTTGCCTTCGCTATGGATGCTTATCACGCCGTCTTCGTCAATTCCAAAGGCGCCGTCGTAGTTCTCGTTATCATCCATGTCGACAATCTGGTAGAAAACGCTGTTATTCGTGCCGTCTTCGTCACTTGCATGAGCGGTAATACCCACAGTGCTTCCATATGTCGCATCTTCGGCGACCGTATCGAAGTTGTCATCTGTGTCGATAATCGCGCTGATAGCAAATTCATTCACGTCGTTGATGTTAATGGTGGCGGTTTGCGGCCAGTCAGAGGTCGAGCCATCACTGCTGGTGGCAATATATTCCACAGTAACACTTGGCCAATCCAGTGATTCATAGTCTAGCTCACCACCATCAAACGTGATCACACCGCTTTCCGGATCGATGCTGAACATACCATTGTAATCGCCAATGAGTTGGTAGGTTACCGTATCGGTACTGTCTTCATCTTGCGCAAAAGCAGTGACACCGACCAGCGTGCCGGGTGCGGCACCTTCGTCAATGGCGTCCGCTGCATTATCGCTATCTCTAACGTGATCGATGTCAAACTCATTGACCGGATTTACTCTGATCACTAACTCCTGGGGTACACTTTCAGTGCCACGATAGTAACCTTCGTTGAAGTACACATAGCTTTGATTCGGATCCTGGTTGATCGGATAGCTATAGTAAGAGGTTGCGTTATTTTCATCACTATGGATACCAATTGCAGTAATAGATATGCTGTGTGAGAGTGACTGTTCGCTGTCCAGATAGCCGGCAACGGTAACTACACCGGTATCCGGGTCGATGGAAAAGAGTCCGCCAGCGTCATTGCTGAGGGTGTAATAAACCGAAGCTGCGATATCGTCATCGGTGGCTATAGCGGTAATTCCAACCGCGCTACCAATCTCGGTATTTTCGCTCGCCTGATTTTCGTTATCGTCAATGTCAATAACAACACTGACGTTGTTGTCATCTGCGTCGATTAATTCGATGGTGAATGTTTGCTGACTGGAAGAGCCATCTTCACTGGTTGCCTGTACAGTCACTGTTGTGGTGGTCGCTGTCTCATAGTCCAGCAGTGTACTGTCCGCAATTATGACGACACCGGTGTCGCTGTCGACATCAAATGCACCGATGGATGCATTGTCAGCGCCATCGGTGATGCTATATTGAACCCTGTTGTTCAAAGCATCCTCATCGGTGGCATGAGCAGTTATGCCAACCGTAGTGCCGTATTCAGCATTTTCTTCCACGCGTTCGGCATTATGATCGGTATCAACAAGCTCACTAATTGCAACGTCGTTTACATTGTTGATGGTGACGGTAAAAGTCGCCTCACTAGTGGATTTGTCGCTGCTATGGGCAAATACCTTCAGGTCGAATTCGGCATGTTGTTCAAAGTCGAGTTCACCTGACACGGTGATTTCGCCGAAATCACTGACACGGAAAAGCTTGTTCGAATAGTTGTTGTAGGGATTGATGCTCGACCTGGCGTTATAGTCGAGACTATAAGTTACCGCATTGTTGCTCGCATCGTCATCGCTGGCAAACAGAGTAATGCCTATTGGCGTTCCAATGTCGGCATCTTCATCAACACTATTTTCGCGATCATCAGTGTCCACCACGGCGGTAACATCAAACTCGTTGCGGTCGCGAATCTCGATAACGAAACGTTTAGTCTGAATTGAACCGTCGTCACTGCTTGCAGTTGCTTCAACACTATGGCTGGAAGCGGTTTCGAAATCCAGTTCGCCAGAAACCCGTACTTCACCATCATTGTCGATACGGAACAAACCGCCAGCGTCATCGCTGAGATGCAGGGTGACCTCAGCCGTGCTGTCGTAGTCTTTCGCGTTCAAGGTGAATCCTGTTGGCGACCCGTCGGCGGCGTCTTCCCATACAATTTCATCCTGCTCAAAGGCTTCAGATGTGATATTGCTCTGGTTTCGTATTAGCAGGTCCGTGATATTACCGACCGGATACTCATTCACATCACCGACTACTATTTCAAATTGCTGTGTCACTTTGGAGCCGTCGCCACTTATCGCCTGGGCTGTAATCGTAAAATGCTCATGGGTCTCGCGATCCAGCAGTTGTCCACCTTGTACGACGCGAATCACACCGCTATCTGGATCCACGGAAAATCGATCCTCGGCGTTGTTTTCAAGTGAGTAAGTGATGGTATCAGAGGTGTCCTGTTCTGTGGCACTAAGGGTCAGGCCAACCAAATCTCCTGCGACGGCATCTTCACTCACCAGATTGGCGTTATCGTCGGCATCAACCATGGCCCCAACAGGTGTGAGATTTCGATTGACGCGAATATCGAAACTCTCGAAATCCCCCGGTTCGGCTTCAGCCGATAAAGTTACGGTCTTTTTGCTGTAGAAGGTATCAATATGATCGTTATTCAAAACATATGAGACAATTTTGAATTCAAGATCCGTTGTCCTGAAGTCCTGCAATTTGAACTGGCAGGAATGATCATCTGCATGGGGCATTATCTGGTAGATAGCGGAAGCCCATTTATCAATGACATGGCCTTGTGCATTAATCTGCCATGTCTCGGTAGACGTGGTAAAGCCGCCAGTGGCGTTTGAACTTGAGTCGTAATCGAAATTGAAGTGGTCTTTTTTCCACCAGCCACGCAAAAGTTCAACCAAACGATGGTGGTCAAGGTTGTTGCAGGACAAATTCTTATTGGTGCTGTCCAGATCAGCGATTTCCTCGCTTATTTTGTTTCGTTTTTGATCATGCTCTTTTCTAATGCGATTGATTCTATGCCAGTGTTTGTTGTCATAGAATTCGTAATATTTTGCGATAATCCTACCGTTACTATCCTCCGGGTTACTTTTTCGTGCTGGGTCAAAATCTGTTGACTGGGTTACACCGACACAAGCATCGGTATCGTCCACGACTGAATAGACATCGCCCAGACTGACGTCGATGTAATGCGATTCGCCAGGTTGCAGTAATTTGTACGAGTCAGATTTTCGTTCCGACTCACCATTGGTTGGGGCACCATAAAAAGAAAGCCAGTTGATAGTCAGAGGTGTTGTGCCCTTGTTTGCAATATTTATCTCATACTCGGTTCGCAGCGTTGGTATCGACGTGATTCGACCGAACTGTTTGCAGCCATTGGCTACTTGCGCCTTGTTCAGCGGGGTGTTGGTTGTGTTGGCGCTGTCCACATAGGAATAAACCGCCGGTGTGTCGGCTTTCGACTGATAGGCCTCAAGGTCGCCATTCAGTTTGATGGGTCCTTTTGTGTCGGCCATTTTTATCACTGCTGTGCAGCGTTCGTTCGGTGCCTGCCAACCATTTTCTGACAACACGGTGTAAACCGACCCGCCATGATCCAGTAGTTCTCTGGTTTGGCCGGGTTCAAGGGTAAGTGTGGGCTGTTTCACATCGAAGCCTTTACTATTCCAATAGCCGTTCCAATAGGCCTGCAGGGTTGTGGTGCCGGTGTTGGTGACTTTAACACGCGTTGGTTGGCCGAATTGTTGAACGGATCGCCAGCCTTGACGGAATGAAGCAAACACTTTAGGCCGCTCATCCTGGTACGCAAAACTTATCGCCTCGGGTAGGTCTTGGGTCGCTGCTGGAATCGGTTTTCGCCATACGTTCCCAGCCATCCTAGAGACAGCATTGTCTAACGCCAGACAGCCGTTTTCGATCTGCTTCGGCGACAAGTATGTCGGATCATCCACTGGTGTAATGGGATCGCTGTTCGCGCCAATTAGTATGCCGGTTTTGTGTAATGTGTCGATAGAGTCAAACTCGACCACGCGAACACAGTTCTGATTCTCGTCAAGCACAGTAAACATATCACCCATTCGACCCATCAATTGGCCGACCTTTCCTGGGTTCAGCTCAAGTATTGGCTTTGAGTCCATATAGGCGCCCAGGTGTTCGGCACCAGGGGTCTTGTCACTCGCATTCAGAATGTTGTAGTCGTAGTGTCGCTGGTTGTCTACCTGATAAACAAACAATGGTGACATGGAGACATTGAGAATGTTCGCCGCTGACCGTCGCCAGGCTCCCGTGTTGTGTGATTTCCATGTCATGCCATCACGGGTGAGATACTGTTGGGTGACACCGCGCAAGTTATCATCAAAACTACTCGCACTAATACGTGGATGTGTTGTGCAATTGTTTGCGACTTGAGCTTCGCTTAGAAGCGGTTCAAAATTCACCGAGCTAACCAGCCGTTCATTGTGCTCTTTTCGGCTATGAGCAACACCTTTATCGGTGCTGACGATACCGGCGCAGTGGTACTCCTGGCCCAGTCGTTTGACCAGGTCGATACTGGATTCGCGAAATACCCGGGTGAGAAGTGTCTGCTTGTAGTGCCCCTTAGTTGGATTGCCAAGGAATTTTTCATGGTAATGATAATCCCACCAGGTGAATTCTTTACGCATTCGCTCCAGGTCCGATATGTATCGTTCCTTGTCCCACATAATCCCTGAATAACTGCCCTGAAACGGTATAGAAGAGCCTTCCTTACTTAGTTGTTCCGGGTTGGTTTTCAGAATCACAAAGTGCTCTCCCTTAACTCCGGTATAACTACCATCTGCACGGGGCTGCAGTAACGTGGAACGATCATTTTCAGGGTCATACTTGTACACAGAATAAACCTGGTTTCCTTCGTCACTATAATTACGCTGCCCGTTACGCATAATGCGCTCGTAAACGACGCTGCCATCCTCATCCAGCGCTGGTTTTATGATTCTTTCGTTTCTACTCAGGGCCTCGTTATAGACCCAGTTATCTTCATCCAGTCTGATTTTTCGCTTCTCAAACAACCTGAGTTCGATAGGCTCGTTAGCCAGGTTAGAGGTGGGTTTTAAGTCCGGTCCGGCACAATGGGAAACCAGAGTATCGATGTTCGGAAAGACTTTTTGATCGAAGTGATAGCTAATCTGAGACTTGTCAACTTCCTGCAAGCCCCACATACCCAGTTCTTCGTTTTCACCCGTTTGAGCCCGGGTAATGTAAAACTCCTTATCGCCGTCTTTTTGAAAAAATAACCAGACCCTGGCTTTTTCGGCAACTTCGAAATAGCTGGCGGTGGATTGATCAAATTCGATATCGACCCTGCAGAATTCACCATAGGGCGTATACACATGTTTTGGGACCTCGAGCAAATCGTCGACATCCTGGCCCTGAGTAATCCAGGGCGGTAATCCGATATTAGCTTTGGTGGCGGGCAACGCAGTCCAGCTTGCGCTCCAGGGTTTTCCATCTATGCTGCCGGTGAGTTTGCCATCCTGGGCAAATGTCCACTGACCGCCGAGACCTGGAATTTTCAGCTTATGCGCCTGCTGGTCGTAGTTACCAATCCGCCAGCGACCGAGGATGTTTTCATCGTTGTACTCCCTGGTAAAGGAACAAATGGCATTTTGATCAAGGGTTGCCTTGACCGTTTCGCGCAGTTGCTTGTTGGCTGCACGGGCCTGTTCGGCGGTTGGACTTAACAGCGTGTTTAGACGCGCAACCTCAGCGACACGCTGGGGTTCGAACGGTTCTTCCAGTGCGGAACGTAACGCGTCCAATGTTTGGCTGTTTTGGCTTTGTTCGGTTGCCGGCGTGTTACTGGCAGCGGCCTTGCGGGCTATGGCGAGGAAGATTTTTAGTTCCGACGCAATTAAATCGTAACGGATGGATGAGACTTTCTTTATAGCCTTGATTGCCTCGACATTGCGTGAATAAAACTGCCTACCGTCTTCGAGTAAGCCAGGTTTTTGGGGCAGAACGAAATACAAACGTCGTGAATTGCTCGCGTCCAGTTTGGCTCCTGGACCCACATAGATTGTGAATTCTGCGGCTTTGGGATCGGGACTATCGATTTTAACTGCAAACCGATGATCGCCGAGATAACGCCAGCTGCCGATAACTGGGTCGCCGTTAGAACCGGTGCCGGGTCCGCCAACAACAATTTCGTCCTCGGTGAATAACCAGTTCTTGCCCCAGTACGATGGTGCATAGGCTGTTCGGCCTTCCCAAACCCCGATCAGGTCCTGTTTGGCCGCTGCAATGGTATTCGCTGTTTCATGGTTTTTGGAATCTGGATTGTCGAGTTTTTCCAGCCACAATCCAGGTCCGCCGCCGGCTGGCATGATATGTTTTGGCTTAACATCATATTTACCAGGCAGCAGTTTGTCACCGCTAATGACCTGGTAGTCGTCGCCAAGCTCCTTATCGATTACCCTCTCAGCGGGATCACGGTAGTTAGTATCCAGGGCGGCGAATTCATTCACCTGTTGCAGAAAATTATTACGCCATGGGTGGGTATGGTTAGCGTAGCGATACATGAACATAGCCCCGGCATCGGTACGTATCGGCAGGAATTGTTCTTTGCTCTCAGCAAAAAAGTATTGGCCTTTCTCATAATTCAGATAAATGCCACAGCGATCCTGTTGCTCACTTTTGTAAATAAGGATGCCGTCTTGCGCGTGGATTATATATTTGGCGCTAGCTGGACCGGTCCAGTTACCGCTGAGCGAATCTGGGTTTTGGCGCTTGTCTTGTCGGTACCAGACTTCTTTGTGCGCATATTTCCATTGCCCGTCGCCCGAGCCGGCATCTTCGAGGACCTCACCCTCAAAGGAGGTCCATAATCTGGAATACCAGACGATAGTATTGCCCCGAAAGAGACCCCGCAGATGATTAAGATTGCCCGGCATTCCATTGGTTAGTATGGATTTAACACCGGCGAGGTCGCGCAGGTAAGGTTCATCCTTATAGACCTTTTCGTCCGCGTATTTAATAAAGTTTTCAACATCGCTGATAAAAATATTGCTGTCGCCCTGTCTGTCTGAATACATGGGAGGGCCTGGTCGCCAGATACCATCGCCATTGGCAGACACAAAGGTGCCATCTTCGAAAAAGCGGTGACTCCAGGTGGTGTCCTGAACCGCCTGTGCCTGGTCGTCGTAGCCACCTATGCGCCAGTCACCGGGAATCCTGGTGGGATCGAAACCAGTACAGGTACCGGCGTCGCCAAGCACTTTGGCCCAACGTCTGGAATTATTAAAGCTTTTTACACCCTTTTCGCCGAATTTGTCCTGAACTGCAGCGCGGCTACGCTCGATCGCCGCGAAAATGCGCTTCGCCTGTTCCAAACTTGCCAGAGTGTGTTCGATTTCCTGATCCAGGGCCTGCTGGCGTTTGCAGGCCTTATGGTATTCAATATTCTCAAGCTTTTGTCGGCTTGGCCCATGGCCTAGGGGCTCGAATTTGAAGTCGACGCCATACAGGCTGCCTTCGTCTTTATCGTAAATAATTGCAGACTCGTACTGTTCGATTGTACGAAGATTGGCTATGTTGACTGTCAGGCTACCCATATCGTCGTCATCACTGCGAGAATCATGTTCAACAAGATCGATTTTCATTGCCACCTGTCGATCGATCATCACGACATTGCCGAGGTCGATGCTGCGCCCTTTGCTGATTTTTTGCCTAAACAGACGACGGCCCTGCAATTTAAAAATAAGGTCGTCGGGGGTGTCGTCAATCAACGGTGCAAAAAGATTTTTCAGAAAATCCGGATTCATCAAGATGGTATCCAGTACCATCATGCCGGCGTCATAGGATTTTTTCTCTCCCGCAGCATTCAAGGCGCCGAGCAACTCCTGGGTTTTTGCAGTGACCTCGCTAACGCTTGCCTTGGTTACAACATTGCGTATTGGAATAGTAACCGGATAGTAGTGATCGGATTTTGCGCAGCTGATGGCGTCCTCAAGATAAGCATCGCTCTCCAATACACTCACTGCCGCACGGGCGCGTAAATACGCGTTGAATAAATCGAGTTCAGATGGGCTGGGTTCCTCCGCTTCTGCAGTGGTTGTGGCGGCCAAATGGTGAGGGAAAAGTCGTTTCAAGGTGCCCCTGGCGACAGCAATCCCAGCAGTGCCGATAAAGTCAATGGCCTGTCCTGCAGTATGAATATGGCGAGGCACGCTGTAGACTTTACTAACCAGGTTACGCACGGTGTTGACATTGCCTGCATACTTGCTGGCCTTACCCCATTTGCTCAGCATCCTTGGAAAGGACCTATAAGGACTAAAAATACTGCGGACGGTATTTAGCACATCTTTAAGTTTTTTAATCTGTTTTGGAATATATTCCCTGGCTTCCTTTAGGGCGAACTTAAGCAGTTTATTGGTGTATTTTTTCGCCAACGCATGTGCCTTTTTAGCCAATATTGCGGCTTCTTTAGCGGCTTTTATGGCGGCGGCTGAACCGGATTTGGCGGCCTTTTTTATGGCTTCTCGAGCTTTGATGGCGGCTTTTTTTGCCGCTTCTTTTGCTGTAACTGCGGCTTTGATTGAATCGTCTTTTTGGGTTGCGGCAACTTGTTTACTGATGTCCTTAATGGTGTCCTTGAAGCTGCGTGTTGTAACTTGCTCCGCAGTTTGCTTTTTTGCGAGCTTTTTCAAGACAGCCGTGCCGGCACCTTTTGCGGCCGTAGCGCCCTTCTTCGCCGCATTGGCGCCGGCTTTAGCGATAGCCTTGGCGGCATTTTTCGCCGCGAGACCAACCGGGGAAGCGAGTACGGTTGGGCCCCATTCGGCAGTTACCTCGAACCCCTTGAACATTACATCCGTTGCACCATCGGTTCCTTTTGAGGTCTGAATGGCAGTAACTTTTTCAATTGTGACCAACGCTAGATCACGCTTTTTTGCCGCTACGATCTGCCATTGAATTGACCGGTTGCTCCACCTGGCAGAACCGTCTGTATTTTTTGGATTTTCTACCGCGCGGATAGGAGTGTTACTACTTAGAACCGTGCTTTTCTCATTGGGAATACGTTTACATTGCTGCAGCAAATGCCATTCATTCCTTTTCATGGCCTCGCGGGTTTTTTCGCGTATGCATTTGTAGTCCTCTACATTTGGGTGATAGTGCTTCAATTTATAGTGCGTGGTACTAGTCTTTGCAAGGTCCTGGAAACTCCACATTTCCCGGTCATAATAGCCACCGGCGGGTTCACAGGAGGATACTCCCCTGGCCGTGCAGGACTCAGAATTGAGCAATGTCCATTTGCCACTGTATGCTGGATTCCGTGCACTCAGTGTTAGGTCGGCGATATATGGGGTGGTAGATTCCTCCAACTCCCTCGGCGCCAGATGAAGACCTGTTTTCACATTGATAATTAAACTATCCCGAAATACCCATTCAAATCGGGCGTCATCAGGGAGCAAATCGTACAGTGCTGCGCCATACCCTGTTTGATACAGATATTTGCTGGCGGCGACTGATTTGATGAAAAACGTCTGGGTCAATGGCACACCGTCGTCGGCAAAATCCTCAGACAGTGGGTACATTTTGCCAACGGTGGATGCTGCGGCGGTACTTGCGCCAACAAAAATCGTGCACAATAACGCAAGGTAAAGCGCGTTGCACAATGCTGATTTCAGTCGCGGCATTATTGTGTGCGTCCCAAGGTCTGAAATGATTCGTCATTCCAGATCGCGTGATCGCAGTCGTAGCTTGTCCGAAGTCCTGACGGCATGCGCGTTTTGCAGCCATCATCGGGTTTTAGGACGCTATTATTAACCTTACGATATTCCTTGCGTTGCCGTGAATCGAGCGACAGGCTGTCTAATTTTATTGCCCTGCTAAGATCCGCGTAGCGAAAATCCGTATGACTAAATACGGCTCCTGCGAAACTTGCCCCAGTCATGTTTGCACCCACCAGGTTGGTGCGTGTCAAATCCGCGTTATCCAGAATGGCAGCGGATAAATTGGCATTGGTTAAAATCGTGCCCTGCAGGGTTGCAGCCGTCAGAGTGGCCGCGATTAAACTGACATTAGCCAGACGGGCATTGATCAGTACCGCATTGGTAAGATTTGCAGAGTCGAGATTGAGTCCTGTCAGGTCGGCATAAGAAAGATTGGCTGACTGTAGGTTAGCGTTTTGTAAATCAGAAATGATGCCCGAATGATTGATATCCGAAATAGTCGGTGGCATTTTAGGTTTAAAGTCAGGCCAATACACAATGCCGCGAAGATCGCAGCCCGCACAACTACCGGTTTGTTTAAGTTGGATAACGTGATCCGGATCGTAGGCCATGACAGCTGGGCTGTGCGCTACTAACGCGAGTAACAATACGAAGAATTTTCCAATCATGAGCTTTAGCTATTTCTCTGTTGTTGTGCCAACGATCGGATATCAGATGATCGCTAATATTTCACCCTGCAGGGCCACTACCCAAAAGCTTAGTTGAACGATTCGATTTAATCGTATGTTACGGACAAAAATATCACAGTCCCCGTGGCATTGTTGACTATAATTTCACCGCAAAACACTATATTAGACTTATTAATAGTCACGTGGTCTAAGTATTTGACTGAGTCATCGTTGTGATTATGCGCAACATGGGCGATAGTCTGAACAACTAAATCCGTGTAATCCGAAAACCTATGGCTTCAATTGTGAACGAGTGTCGAATTCTTGCACTGCTGGCCTTGCTGTTCTGGACAGTTGTCTCGACTGCGTTTGATTCCGCACACCTCAAACAGCTAAAGGACACAAAAGTCTGTAAAAGTTGCGATCTATCCGGTGCGGATTTGCGCGGCCTGAATTTAGCCGGCGCACAACTATTCCGCAGCAACCTGAACGGGGCCTCATTGAAGAGCGCAAACCTCAGTGGAGCGAAACTATGGGGTGCAAGCCTGCGTATGGCTGATCTGCGAAATGCAAACCTGAGTAAGGCAAAACTGGACTCTGCGCATTTCGGTATTGCCAACCTGAACGGGGCCAATCTGAGTCAGGCGAACTTGTCTCAAGGTGTGTTTGTGGACGCCGACCTGGTTGGGGCCGATCTCTCGAATACAGAGTTGTGGCGTACGGACTTTACCCGTGCCAATCTGAGTAAAGCGAATCTTAGTAACGCCAATCTGGATGAGGCGCTTTTGAGTGGCGCAATTCTGAACGGTGCAAATCTAAGCCAAACGCGAATCTGCAGGACAACGATGCCAAACGGTAAAACAAACAGCGATCTGTGCTAACCCGGGTCAATGATGCTGTCACAGAAGCTGTAGGATGGGTGAAACCCGTCATTTTTATAAAAGAGATCCTCTACGATTCGTCGCGCCTTTTTGGTCTTGTTTTGATGGGTTTCACCCATCCTACATCAGGCTGCAAGAAACTCCCCACCGCAGATTATACCCAGCTAATAATATCTAACTTAGTGCCATTCTGCCTTGTCGTCGGTTTTTTAGGAAGTTCTTAGTAGTTACACAAGATAGCTGGTGGGGCACACCCCTGTGACGTGGGACTATCGAAATCCCAGGCTCAATTGCCCTGGGCACCCATTCCACGCGCGATTCGCGCAGCCCGCTTGTTGGACATACCAAGATCCACAACCAGGCTTTCGCACAGGCAATGCTGAAACTTCACCGCCAGCAGCGATTGAGCACTAAGCAATTGGCGCAAAGTACCTGCGCCAATTTCGAGCAACACCACATCTTCCCTTGCGCGCGCACAGGCGACACGCATGTCGCCTGTTATGATATCTGTGGTACCGAGAAATTTACCGGGACCAAGGACTATCAATGGTACGTGGCGATCAGTGCCAGAGATAAACAGCTCAAGCGCTCCGCGAACGACAAAATAACAGGCAATGGCAACCTCGTCTTTCTCGAACAACAAAGTTCCTCTTGGCAACTCCAGGCAATGAACGTGGGTTTCGAGGAAGTCAATTTCGTCGATCCGAAAGTTTGAAAAGAAGTCGAGACGCGGTAGGTACTGTCGGTATGGAAAGACCGACGATACTGCAATATCGTCCAGCCTGGGGCCGTATCCCGATGCATTGTGGCATGGCATGAGTTGCTCGCTGCTCTGCTCGATTTCAATTGTATGTGCATACTGGCTGTGCAGTCTTTCACATAGAATTTTAATCAACTGAGCGAGTATCCGGCTTGCGGCCGTATGCGCCTGGGCGATTAATCCAAGGAAAAACTGGCGTTCCATGGTGAAACCGATGACATCACTTTTAGCCCGCACAGAGGCGCTGCGTATCCCCGTTGAAATCAATGATGTTTCTCCAATGACGCTACCGGGCCCAAGGCTCGCAAGGATGTTTTCGTCACCTCCAGGGAGCATCGAAGCTACATCAAGAAAACCGCTTTGTACAAAGAACGCACTGTCCGCTTTCAGTCCCTGGTGGAAGAGATAACTTCCGCGCGGAATATGCCGACAGACCAATCCGTTGGAAATCTGTTCATACTCACTTTCGTTCAAGTTCTCGAATAACGAAATGGCACGAATTTGCGCATGGCTGGGCTGAACACTGGCAACAATTGCCTGGTTCAAATCCTGCATATCAATATGCTCGTTTTGATACTTGCGTGCTATGGTGTCGCTGATCGGTGGCTGCTGAAAGTTTTTCATGGTGATGGCCGGATTCCAGATCAACGAGAGCTTAGATAGTAGGTCTCGAGCGTGCCCTTGTTTTTGACTTCAACCGGACCCCGGTAATCACAATTGAACACATCTTTTACTTCTCGATAGATACTATCGGACATAACCACCCGGCCAGCCTCGCCATGGCGTTCCATCCGTTCGGCGATACTGACCGCATCGCCCCAAATATCAAAGGTAAACTTTTTCTTACCGACAACACCGGCTATCACCGGCCCGGTATGCAGGCCAATGCGCAGCTCCCAGGTTGTCATTCGCATTCTCTGTCGCTGGCGATTCACCCTGGTAACATAGTCCTGAATATCCAGGGCCGCATTACACACATCCCGTGCGTGGGTTGTGTTGTACTCCGGTACACCGCCTACGCATAGATAGGCATCACCCATGGTTTTTATCTTTTCGAGACCATGCTTGTTGATGATCTGATCGAAGGCCGAGAAAAACTGATCCAGGTCGTTGATCAGAGCGCGCGGCTCGGCATTCTCGGCCAGATGTGTGAATCCCTCAAAATCGGTGAACAAAACCGATGCCGTGTCATAGTACCTGGGCTCAACTTTGTTCCGGCTTCGAAGTTCTTCAGCTATTGATTCCGGCAGGATGTTTAGCAACAGTTCATTCGATCGGGACTCCGCAGCCTCCAATGCCTGACGGGCACCGCTCAGTTCGATAATTTTGCGACGTAATTCGAGATGGGCCATGGTTTGGCGGGACAGTCGGCGCAGGGACTCGAGTTGTTTACGATTTAGTTCGCGTGGTTCGAAATCGAAAACACACACCGTTCCTAGTACATGACCGTCGTCGTTAATCAACGGCATACCGCTATAGAAACGAAAATTTGGATCCTCCGTCACCGTTGGATGATCGGCGAATCGCTCATCCCGGCGTAGATCGCTCACTGTCAATAACTCGTTCTGGCAGATGGCGGTGGAGCAGACCGTACCCCTGGGTAGATAGGCGAGGTTTGGCGGCAGACCATATTTAGCCTTCAGCCATTCTTGAGTGTCACCGATGATGTTGATCAAGCCCACAGGACATTCGCATATTTCCGCCGCCTGTTCGGCGATATCGTCGTAGGATATTTCCGCCGGTGTGTCCGTAATTTGGTAGGCTTCAACCGCCATAAGACGATTGCTTTCATTGTGAGGAACGGGATGCATGCTGGACCTCCGTCCGGTGGTGCGGTCTAATGAGTAGGATTATTTGTGATTCAGGGGTTGTATACTGAGTTGCGGAAATTCACAACCCCCTGATCACTGCATCATTTACGCGTTAAATTTTGCAATCGTCTCTTCGGTGCTCCACACCGCGTTGGCTATATAGCGAAAATTAGTTAAAGCGGCGAGATAGCCATCACCTTCTGGCAACATTGCTGCGGCAGTTGCGTCCTTGACCACGGCTACTTCGAAGCCCTGTTCGAGTAACTCACGCAAATGGGCTTCCACGCACAGATTAGCGGACATGCCGGCCAGCACAACCTGATCTATCCTGTTTTTTCTCAATTGCAACACCAGGTCATTAGCTTCCGGGCCATACACCTTGTGTGGTGAGGTGATGATAGTTTTTCCATCGTGGATATATTGTTTATACTCCGGCATGAAGTCGGATCCGGAATTGTCAAAACCTTCCATTGTGTAAGGGCTCTGGCGATCGAACATACCGATCTTGTGCATCAGTTTTTCCAGGGCGCCTTCGAACTTCCAACCTTTGTCGGTAGGATAGTAATGATGAGGGGAGACCGCCACTGTCATGTCAGAGGCTTTTGCCGCGGCAAATAATTGACCGATATTGCTGACAGTGTTGTGTTGCGTAACGCTTTTACCCACTACGCCCCAGGTCACACCTTTGGGGCTCAGAAAGTCGACCTGTGGATCTGTCACTACGAGTGCCGCGCGGCTCATATCAAGGACCATATCCGAGGGTGGCAGTGCCGGTTCGGCAGGATCTGCATAGGGATCAGCCGCGGCATGCGCGGCGTTTCCAGCTACGCCTAGGGCGGACAAAGCCGCCGCTCCGCCAAGACTGGTTTTCAAGAAATTTCGACGTTTTTCAGCTGATTCGGTGTTGCGTTCTTCGTCTTGATGTTGATTACACATTGTAAACTCCGGGTGATTGCTTACGAGTTGGTAGAATGGTTCAGCCTACGCCAGGGCATGATCAATTAGGTTCGGAATCCGTGCGAATTCGTCCGCAGATGGGTTATAATTTTCGAATACAAGCAACTAAGTGAAAACCAGTGATAACAATTGACAAACTATGTGATCACCTTGAGATCACGGTTCATCCCTTTGCAGTGTGTAGTGTGAATGAGGGGGAAGGATTAATGCTTGGGCCCCGCGAGGAGGCCACCGTGCACTATGTGGTGGCAGGACATGGAATGCTCTCCTTTTCTGATTTCTCCGATTTCAACCTCAGCCAGGGTACGGCGATCATTGCTCCCACGGGCACTTTGCATGAGATCACCGGTATGGGCAAGGCGACGGATATTTCCCAGGGAGTTCGCGAATGCCAGCCGGCAGCGTTGGGTCTTGGCATGTTTGGTGAAACCCCAGCAACAGTCAAAGGAGGGATCGTAGTACTCTGCGGTACAGTGGATGTGACCTATCGTCACTTGAATGACTTTTTCGACTACCTGCCGATGCCCATCATTATCCAGGCGAGTCCGGTAGACCCGATTTCCCGAGCATTTGACAACATTATCATCGAAATGGGCAATCCTGGTCCGGGCACCAACGCTATGTTGAGTGCATTATTTCAGCAATGTTTCGTCGAATTGTTGCGCCGCCAGGGTTCCGGTCTCAGCGGCGCTATAGAATGGCTAGCGGCACTTGAGGATCCCCGCCTCAGCGCCATCATCGACCAGATTCTAGATAAACCCGGCAATCCATACAGCCTGGAGCTACTGGCGGAAAAGTGTCAAATGAGTAGAACCACTTTTACGGAACGATTTCATAAAGCGTTTGGTCGCACAGCCATGGATTTTGTCCGCGAAGTACGTCTACGAGGTGCCGCACGACTGCTTAGGCAAACTCAGGAGCCGGTAAAAACCATCGCCTCACGTATGGGTTATTCGAGCCGAAGTAACTTCAGTCACGCGTTTCGCGAACTCTACGGCGTATCCCCGGCCGACTATCGTGTGTCTGAAAGTCTTCCCTTGAACCAGCCGCCCGACTGATCCAGAACAGTTTCATTTATTCGGGATTGGAAATCTCGTCAGTGGTAATGTCCCAATCGTGACGTTTACTGGAGTATAAAACCGCCTGGGGGGTAAACCAGCTATGATCCTCCAGACACCCCACTTGCACTGATATCAAGCCCGGTCTGCCAGCATTGCGCCCGTACAGTCTACTGCCACAATCAGGGCAGAAATATCGGGTCATGGCGCTACCACTGTCGGCAACTACCG
The DNA here is from genome assembly GCA_047615875.1 of Parasphingorhabdus sp. Taxonomy (GTDB): domain Bacteria; phylum Pseudomonadota; class Gammaproteobacteria; order Arenicellales; family CAJQKF01; genus JBLHGU01. Next base: position 7,517 of record JBLHGU010000036.1, on the reverse strand, counting down.
TATAACCCTTGGCATCGCCATCGACGGTAACTTCGAGTTCTTTGAAATAAGCACTGGACGTATGCCCGGTACCCGTTGATTTTTGGCAGTCCAGGCAATGGCACTGCACCATCATCGATGGTTTTTGCGCAATAGACAGTTTGATATTGCCGCACTCGCAACTACCACTGGCAAATGGCTTGTCATTCATCTGAAATTTCCTAAGGGGATCTTCAATTGTATTGTGACACTTTATTGCCCGTGGGTCACCCAAGAGAGTGATTTTTAGTTGCCTGATTTGTGGATATTTCAACTGACCCGCAGAGACATCTACCATGGAGTTCGATTACGTTGTGTAACATTGCCTATAACTTTTACACGAGTTCGAGATGAACACTGCCAACAACCCCAAAGTCTGCTATTGCTATATCACCGGGCTTCGCCCAGTAAATATCAGTCGCTGTACCGGTGTTCTGAACATGTCCTGCGGATACTTTCTTACCATCACGTGTGATGGCATTTACCAACCATACAAACGCTCCTAATGGGTCTCCCAGCACATTGATACCTGTACCCTGCCTTTCTACGACGCCATTGATGCTGAGCGCTACTGAAGTGTTAACTAAATCCACCTGCTGCCAATCAGTAATACCTTCACCAACTATTAGCGCGCCATCGGTACCATTATCCGCGATCACCGAAAAGACATCCTGACGGGGCCAATCTTTTAAATGTCCGGCGACAATTTCAATTGCCGGGCAAACACGAACGACAGATTGTTCTATAGTCTCTCTACTGTAGGGATAACCGTCTGGTAAGAAATCACGATCCGTAACGAAACTAAATTCACATTCGAAAACGATTGGTGGATATTTCGTTGTATCGATAGTGGCCGGGCTTTGATAAAAATGATCTTTCAACAGATAGGCGTAATACGGCTCGTGCAATCCCAACAAGTTTTGAATAACATCGTTGGTACAGGCACCAAACCAACCGCAGGTTTCTACACCAAGCAATTCAATAAAGCGGTCTTGAACTGCATAGGCATCCAACAGCGAGAGCGGACGAATATTCTGCGGAATACAATCAATTACAGAAGTACTGACCCGCGCCTGGACTAACAATCTTGCCGATTCTTCTATCTGTTGATTAGATAACATCACTGATTAATCCAATAACCATCTGGCATTCAACTCAGAATCAACTGCATTGATTTTTTGAAGAACACACTGTCTTCCTCAGACAGTCTTTCCAGTTCATCAAAGTGATCAGCGGTTGGAACATTGTAGCGCTCCATAGGTCTCTCCGAGGTTTGGTATTGTTCAACATAATCGTCAGACTGGCGTAAAAACTCTGCGGTTTCTCCACCACCCACTACCACCAATTGTGGTGCATTAGTTACTGGAGGTAAAAAACAGGGGCTTTCAGCGTGGGATTCAGCTATGTCCATCTGAGGCCCGTCGTTGATTGTTGTATGCACTAGCGGCTCCAACTCAAATAAACCGGAAATAGGAATGCCCGCGCGAATCAGATCAATAGGCAGGCTAGAATCGACTTCGGTCCAGTCAGTTGCCATCATCATTGCCGTTAGGTGACCGCCAGCAGAGTGCCCCGACACAAACAGTTTGTCTCTTGAAAAGCCGAGATCAGAAGAATTATGCCAAAGCCAGGCTATGGCCTTGCGAATCTGTGGTGAAATCTGACCCATTCGCACTGACGGAGTTAAGTCGTAATTAAGCACAGCAACGGAAACGCCGTGTTTTATAAACGACTCGGTCACAAAGCTATACAGGCTTTTATCACCACGTTGCCAGTAGCCTCCGTGAATATAAACCAGCATCGGGCCGTCGGCATTGCCGCCGGAGAACCAGTCCAGTTTTTCTCGATCACCGTCACCGTAAGCGAGGTCAACTCTAGCACCGGAGGCTTCACGATGAACGGCACTTCGTGCCATCCAGCTTTTGGCCAGAGCAGGGAAATCGTCTCCGCGACGGGCAATCAAGTTGTACTCCGCCTCTAGAGTATCTGCATCCATACCTTTGTATAAAATTGTCATTAGTTCTGCTCTCGTTAAAATGCCACTTTATCGGCGCCCTTTAGTGCCAATCGTTGCCGGGCTTCGTCCGGTGTCGCAATGGTCATGGAAAGATCTTCCAGAATACGGCGAATTTTGGTTACCTGCTGGGCATTGGTCTGTGCCAGTTCGCCTTTGCCTAAATAGAGGCTGTCTTCAAGACCTACGCGCACATTGCCACCCATGGTCCCTGCTCTGGTTACATAAGGCATTTGAAACCGTCCTGCCGCCAGTACCGACCACTCGTGATCATCACCAAATAATTTCAATGCCATACGACGCATATGCATCAGGTTTTCTTCATCAGCGCCTATACCGCCGAGAATGCCAAATATGGTTTGAATAAAAAATGGTGGTTTAATCAATCCACGGTCGACCATGTGAGCAAGATTGTAGAGATGGCCAACGTCGTAACACTCAAATTCAAAACGCGTGCCACAGCCCTCGCCGAGCTTATCCAAAATCGTTTCAATATCTTTGAAGGTATTGCGGAAAATATAATCGCGGGTCATTTCAAGAAATTTTGGTTCCCAGTCGTGTTTCCAATTGGAGTATTTATCTAACAGGGGATACAGAGCGAAATTAATAGAACCCATATTGAGAGAGGCCATTTCAGGACTGGCGTGCAAAGCTGCGGCGATGCGCTCGTCCACCGTCATACCTGGCCCACCGCCCGTTGAGATGTTCACCACGGCATTGGTTGCAGCCTTTATCTGCGGCAAAAACTGCATAAATATTTCTGGATCCGGCGACGGTCGACCGTTCTCCGGATCCCGGGCATGCAGATGCAAAATGGCCGCTCCCGCTTCAGCGGCATCTATTGCCTGAGTGGCAATCTCGTCAGGCGTTATAGGAAGATACTCGGACATGGTCGGAGTATGAATGCTGCCGGTAACCGCGCAGGTGATAATGACAGATTTTGTGCTCATAATTTCTTTACAAAAATGGATTTCATACCCAGTATAAGCAATCCACGATGATTAGAAAAGACGATGTTTCATAAGGTATAGATGACATGCCCAGATTGCCAGAATTCAACCCGGAAGAGTTAAACGACACTCAGTCGAAAATTTATAACGAAATCGTTTCCGGACCACGAGGAAAATTTGGCGGTCCGTTTTATGCTTTGATTCAGGCGCCTGGTATTGCTAATGAAACTCAGGCTTTAGGCGCCGCGCTGCGTTTTAATACCGGCCTTGACCCGGTCTATCAAGAGATTGCGATACTTACAGCGGCTAAATACTGGAACAATGAGGTTGAATGGAACGCCCATGTCGTTATTGCCATAAATGTAGGCATGTCTGAGGAATCTATTGACGGCATTTTGGCACAACGAATGCCTTTATCTGCGCCAGAAGAACAGCAGGTCATCCACCGCTTTTGTATGGAGTTATTACAGACTAAATTGGTATCAGAAGAAACCTATAACAACACTCAATCACTAATTGGAATTGAGCAGGTGGTTGAGCTAGTTACCATAATGGGTTATTTCAGCACGCTTGCCATGCTATTAAACACTTTTGAAATAGAAGCTGATCCGAAGGATGGTGTACCACCAGAGCATTTGATTCTCGAGTAATTACTTTGCTCGCATGAGCTTGACAGTAGAGGTTGCTGCAGCCACTAGCTTGCCACTCTGATAAAGCTCGCCATCAAGATAGGCGATACTGCGGCCCGCATGAATTACACGACCACTGCCAGTAAATTCACCATTACGCGCAGTTTGCATATAGCTCACTTTAATCTCAAGGGTTGCCACCATATTGCACAAACCTGGCATACCTATAGCGGCATAGGCCATAACAGCATCGAGCATGCCAGAGATGTAACCACCTTGAACCACATCGCCTGAATGACAGAAACGCAGGTCAGTTTCGAAGTCCATTTTTAATCGCATCTCGTCCCTGTCAAAGCCAGTAGCAATACCCTTTAATGTATCAACAGATGGCGGCCATTGTCCGTTCAGGAACTTAACGACTTCTTCGTTAGTCATTTGGTTGTTTCTACATAGTGATTAATAATTTCCTGTGCCGCATTGTGGCCTGGAACACCACTAACCGTACCACCTGGCCAGGTGCCTGATCCACACAAATAAAGACCTTTGGTTGGCGTTTTATAGGCTGCACATTGGGCCAGTGGCCGTAGACCAAACATCTTATGCGGCAGCATGTCCAGATGCATGATATTCGCATCACGCAAGCCAAATTCGTTCTGCAAATCCAGTGGGCTCAGAGCTTTATAGTCGATAATCCGGTCTTTTAAATCTGGCATGTATCGGCTGATTATTTCGATACAGCGCTGGGCTAGTTTATCTCGTTCGGTGCCCCAATCGCCCTCTGCCAGATCCACAGGTGCATGCCACACATTGCAACTGAGTATATTTTTACCTTCCGGCGCCATGCCAGGGCTGGTAAGAGAAGGAATCAAACCAAGAATGATTGGCTCGGTGGATGGTCGACCAAATTTGGCATCATCAACAGCCCGCTCCATGTAATCCATATTCGGTGCCAGTCGAAACTGGCAACTGGCGTAGTGTTTTTGCAGTTCCTTTGGTGCGGCAGCAAATGCTGGCATACCATCCAGAGCTATTGCCAATTTGAAAGCCGAACCACGTTTAGGAAGTTGGGCCACCTTGCCGGAAAAACTAGCATCCAATTCTGGATCATGTAAAAGATCCAGTAGCGTGGTGCGCGGATGAAGATTCGATGCAACAATTTTGGCGGGAATAAACTCGCCATTTTCCAGTTCAACACCCTGCATTCCATCTGGCCCTGCGACAATTCTGCTAACACCTGCGTCGAGCCGAACAACGCCGCCATGGGCCTCTAAGCTATTCTGCATGGCCCGGGTAACTGCACCCATGCCACCGATTGGTAATCCGGTAGAGCCTCGAAGATACTGCTTACGGGGGTCGTGCCCAGCATCGATTCCTGAAGATGCAAGGGACAGTGGCCTCATTAGCAAAAGATAGGCGGTTCCCGGTGTATAAGGACCGGCCAGGTGTGATGTGGCGCTGATTGCCGCAATCACCGACTTTAGCTCGTCCGATTCAAGCCATTCATCGAGAAGGTCTTTTAAACTGCCCAGAATGATTTTGGAAAAGGCCTCTTCATCTTCAGGCGTGGCCAGGTTTTGCATAACCTGCGCTAAGGTCGGTGGTGGCTTAAATAGTGAAACACCGGTTTTTCTAGCAAATTCGTTCAGGTATTCGAAAAATGCGCCGTAAGCAGTAACATCTTTTTCTGAAAACTTACGAATTTCAGCGGCGGTTTTTTGTGGATCTCGCCATGCAACCATTGCCCGACCGTCGGGAAAAGGAACCACCAGGGATGGATCAGGAGGGCTAAATTTCAGACCGTACTTTTCCAGCTCAAGATCGGCAACTACTTTAGGCTCCAGAGAACCTGGAGAGTTCGGCATAGAAGCCTTGTAACCGGGAAAGAATTCATACTCTGTACTAAGTCCACCAACACGATGGCGTCTTTCCAGCACCAGAGTTTTAAGCCCTGCTCTGACCAGATAACCTGCACAGGTTAGGCCATTATGTCCCCCACCAACAATCACTGCATCGTACTTAAGTTGCATCACTAGCTTCCAACATTTGCAAACATTGATTCGCGACCCAAAATTTGGTCGGCAATTTTTTCGGCAATCATGATAGTTGGCGCATTCGTGTTGCCACTGGTAATTCTCGGCATGATAGAAGCATCCACGACACGTAGTCGTTCTATGCCATGCACGCTGGCTGCATCATTAACTACCGCGTACTCATCCTGGCCCATTTTGCAGGTGCCACAGGGATGTTTGGTAGATCGAAGCGTGTCTTTAATAAACTGGTTAAGACCGGATACATCAGTAATAGATTCTCCTGGGGCAATCTCTTGACCTAAATAAGGTTTGAATGCATCTGCGCCAAAAATGTGTCGAGTTTTTTCGATTCCTGCACGTAACTCGGTGTAATCCTCGGATGCTTGCAGATAGTTAAACAGGATAGAGGGGGCATCTGATGGATCATTGCTTTTCAAGGCAATGCGCCCTCGACTGTTTGATCGAAGCTGACTTAATGCCACCTGAAAACCATGGGCCTGTTGCGGCGCTTTGCCATTGTCATCCACCAATAATGGAACAAATAGTAGCTGTAGGTCAGGCTGAGAAACTTCCTCAGCAGATTTTATATAACCGGCGAGCTCAAAATGATTGGTGGCGCCCGGCCCCGTTCGTGTAGTGACCCAACGCAATCCCAACATGGCTTTGCGATGGGGTTTTAACAGACTGGTATTGGAAACCGGCAATAGTGATTCGTATTTAATATTGACATTAACGTGGTCCTGAAGGTTTTGCCCAACTCCCGGAAGATCATGAACGGGTTCCACACCTACCTGTAGTAGATGCTCAGCTGGACCGATACCGGAGTGCATTAATAACTTTGGTGACTCAATGGCACCGGCACACAAAATAGTTTCCCGCAAAGACTGAATGATCTGAACATGACTGCCCTTAATAACTTCAATGCCCCTGGCACGGCTACCCATTAACAACACTCTGCTGGTGGTGTAGCCATTGGCAATGACTAAATTCTTGCGTTTGCGAATAGGCTTTAGATAAGCTGAAGCACAGCTTTCTCTGAGACCATGTCGAATGGTCTGGTCCATGGCACCAAAACCTTCCTGAAATTCTCCATTGCTATCCATGCTCCAGTCATAGCCGCTCTGTTTACATGCTTGCGCGAACACATCGCATAAAGGATTAGTGAACTCTGGAGCAATGACTGAAACAGGACCACTGCCACCTCGGTAGCTATTCTCACCACCACTAAATGTTTCAAGTTTTTTAAAGTAAGGCAAACAGTGTTTATATGACCAGTTGGCATAACCGCTGACATCAGCCCAGTTATCAAAGTCACGATGGTGGCCGCGTACAAAGCACATGGCGTTGATCGAAGAAGAGCCGCCCAACACTTTTCCTCGCGGACAGGCCAGCTGGCGATTATCTAAATAGGGTTCCGGTTCACCTAGATAATTCCAGTCAAATTTTTGGCTATTAATGGCATGGGCAAAAGCTGTTGGCATTCTGATAAACAGACTGGAATCTTTTGGCCCCGCTTCGACCAAAAGCACTGATACTGAAGGATCTGCAGATAGTCTGTTAGCCAGAACACAACCTGCCGAACCTGCACCAACAATGATGTAGTCGAATTGCTTTTTCTTGATTTCCACGACGGTCTAGAGCTGTATATTTACCGATTTAATTTGGGTGTAGCTCAGCAGCTCCTGCATATTTCCCTCTCGACCAACACCACTTGACTTAACACCTCCAAAGGGAGAACCAAGGGCGAAAGAAACCGGGCCATTCACTTCAACGTAACCGCATTGCAATTTTTGTGCTGTACGATGTACCCGGGAAATATCCTGACCCATAATTACGGCGGCCAGACCGTAATCAACACCGTTGGCTATAGCAATAG
>JBLHGU010000035.1:0-37248 GCA_047615875.1 Parasphingorhabdus sp. | reverse complement strand
ACATTCTCTGCTAGATACTGCTTATAGAAATCAAACGCCAGAACGTCCTCTCCCTGATTAAGTGGATCGTAAGACCAGTCATAAGTGGATGGATATACATCAGTGGTTAATCGTCGGCGAAAACCGTGCAATTGATCTGGGCCAACGAAATGCATCTTGCCACTCAACGTTGTGTCGTAACCGGCATTGCTGAGATAATGCGCGAATGTCGGCAACATTGAGGAGAAAGAGTCTCCATTATCATTACAGCCAATCTTGGAAACATGCCGGCCCGTCATCATGCCAGCTCTGGCTGGCGCGCATATAGGACAGGGCGTATAAGCTGCGTCAAATCGTGTGCCGCGGCTAGCCAGTTTATCCAGATTAGGTGTTAGAACACGTGGGTGTCCATAGGCGCCAGCAAAAAAAGGCGTCATTTGATCAACCATAATGACAAGTATATTGGGAGTTTCCGGCATAGATCTAACCTTGAGCGTAGCTTTGGAAATTACGCCGCGGGCAATGAACGAATCATTATCACTAGCGGCGCGGGTTATTTCGAGTATACAACCACCACGACTGGGGCCTCCTACCAATCAGGAATTCATGTACAGTCCGTCATAGGCGATGGAGCCTTCTTCACGATGCCAGAGCCTATACAGATAACGCTTTTGTTCAGGCTCATCAAAGTCTTCAAAGGCACTACGATAGTGCCCTACTTCGTGATTATTAAGATATTGAATCTGACCCCGTTCAAGCTCGGCTTCAAACCAGAGGTCATCCGCGGCACATACTTCATCTATGGCATCCAGTGCATCACTGAGTTGAGCATCTATAGTAACTTCAGCGACTTCATAACCCTTACGAGCCAACGAGGAATTTGCCCGGGCATAGAGACGTTCGTGACGCCAACTAAAATAGGGTGCGAAACAAACCGGCTCGCCACCTTCTCTATGTTCTTTCTGTCGGTCAAAAAACATGGACTGATATAAACGCATAAGCAACTCTGGGTATGTAGCTCTCATGCGTTGATGGACCGTATATAAACTACAGAAACGACTAATACCGCCTTGTCTGGCGGGATTTCTACAAAACAATCCAACATAGTCCGGAACTTGTTGTGCAAACGCATTATCTGTATGGAATAGCAGTTCTACTGATGTACGTGATCCGCGAACACCGTATTGAAATTTTTTGCCTGTATCGGTGACATCATAAATCATCTCACCATTCCACTTTTGAGCAACCGGCCGACCGATGCACTGCCCCAGTAACCAGTAGACTTCAACTAAGGTTTGAATAGGGGCTTGCATAGGCAATCGATCCAACACCGCAAACCCTACCCCATTGGACAGAATTTCTTTCATCTGTGCCATTAGTAACTCACACGCCGGTAATGAAACTTCAGACACACGTCTCTGTAAGTTTTGCAGAGGGTTTTGCTCTATAAACAGCGCCAAACTTTCAAGTTCCAATAAGGCTTCACTAGACAGAAACACCTTCCAGTCTTGATCAACAATCTCATCAGCGACCCAGCAACGAACACCCGCAGGAGGGTCACGCAACTCACTTACTTCGTTAGAACAATCTAGATATCTTACAACCATATCAACTAACCTCGTTTGACTAAAACCATACCCTGATCGGGATCAACTGTTACGACATCACCGGTTTTTATCAGTTGAGTAACATCGCCCGCCTCAAATCGATCACACAAAGCCATATTGGCCAGGGCACCACCCTGAGCTAATATGGGGTTAACCCTATTGAACAGAATAGCCTTTGGAGCGACACCACGATGAGTCATTTCATGCAGCATCCAGGCTGACGCAACGCCGCCTTTGGCGGTGTTAAAAACCAGCACCTTATCAACATAACTTTGCCCCGCCAACTTATGCTGCGGGCGTGAAAATATGCCCTTAATTCGATCCAGGTCGTAGCGGGCAGAAAAGTTGTCATCCGTCACTAGCGCTTCACCGGTAACTACAGGACCTACTCCTACATGACAACGAAGCTCAATCAATTCAGTCATACCACTTCTCCCGCTACGGCTGAATCAACACATTCCTGCATAGATCCCATCGTTGGTAAATAACCATAACCACCAATGATGTTGATCAGCTTGGCGGAATTCGACATGAGTCTTTGCCAGCCATTGGCCTCGGCCATTTCCCGCGCATAGCTTTGATAGAAACACATGCCTTCAAGCACCAGTCCACCAGAAGCTTCAATAGTCTGGCTAATACCCATCCTTTTGGCGTCGGCGGCTACCGCCGGACTGGTAGCAACTAAGAGGGCAGTGTCGTTATGTATACGTCTACCTTCAAGCAAGTTTGCCAGCGAGCGCATTTCCAATAAAGAAAGTTGAGGTGCCGAGAAAACTACAACATCCAGTTTTTCACCTTTGCCCGAGTAACGCGAGAAGAAGCTGGAGTAGTCATCTTCCCCAATTGATTCAAGTGGCAGGCTGTCTGGCTCACAAACAGCCTCGATAGTGGGAGCCTCTGGGGTAATACCAACGACATGAAATAGAGGTATTGAACCAAAACTCGCCATAGCCGCGCCAAAGTGTTTCAGCTCGTCAGAACCTGGCCGGCCGGTGATTCCCTCGATAACCGGCACCTCCCAATAAGAACCTGCCCTGGCACCAATTATCCCACCTAATGCACCCCAATCAGACAAAGACTCTGGTTGTGACGTTACATCAAAACGTTGCGTGGCCTTTCGATTCTGATCCAGATGTAGTGCATATCTGGGCGTTCTTCCAGTTAGTCCCGCAGCCAGGGCCGATGGTCCGCCCTCAAAATTCGAATAAGCGCCCAGCACACTATTGCAGTAGATCACAACACCGGTATCACCAAAGGCCAAATGCTCCCCACGAACCGGGGCCATTATGGTTTGATAGTTGATGCAGGTATCAGTCATCATGATGTCGAAAGATTTAAAAGCATCGATGGCACGCTGTTCGAGGCTTGCCATGGCATCTGTTTGACCGAGCTTCTTAAAGTGACAAAAATCAATCCCACGAGGATCCGTGATCATCGGGATACGTATGGTCCTGTCCTTCAGCGGGTACGTAGCCAATTCTTCCAGCATCGCGACACCGGCCTCTCCCAGAGACTCGGTATCGGCCATTATATGGGCCTGGCTAACTTCGACAAGATCCTGGGCGTCAAAGAAACGACCCACCTGTAACATATGCTGCATAGCCCATTGGCGGGGAATTCCCAACTCCCCATTCAGCATCGCCTGCTCTTCTGAGTTCAACTTCATGATATAAACCAGATTGTGTTAACTGGCTTTAGCTGAAACTTTAGGTTTCTTGAAAAAGGCACCATAGAAGCTGCCAATCAAAGTCAGCATACCAGCGATCAGGAGTCCAAAAGCGATGGGTCGGTCGAAGTAACCAGACCATTCAAAATGTAGCATCTGCATGGCCTGAGCAAAGGTTTGTTCACCGATTTTTCCAAGAATTAACCCCAGGACAATACCAGCGACCGAGTACCCCGAACGCCGTAGGAAAAAACCGATCACACCCGCTATAAACATGACAATGATGTCAATTGTTAGACCACGAACAGCATAAGCTCCGACAGTTGCAAGCAACAAAATCATTGGGGCCAGAAACTGGAATGGAATTCTTAACAAATTAATAATGGTTTTGGTTTCAAGGTAACCAACGAAAAGAATCGACAAATTAGCAAAGAACATCGCCGCAAAAACCACCCACACCAGATCAGCACTGTTAATGAAGACCAGTGGCCCCGGCTCCATGTCATGCATTTGAAACACACCAACCATCATTGCAGTCAGAGCACCGCCTGGTAGTCCCAGAGCCAAAAGCGGAATCATCGCCGCACCCGTTGCAGCGTTATTAGCGGTTTCCGACGATATAACACCTTCAAGCTTGCCCTTACCAAATTCTTCTGGTGTTTTTGACCATCGTACCGCCTCGTTATAGCCCATGAAGGCCGCCAACGTAGCACCGATGCCTGGCAATATGCCGCAGAAAAAACCAATCACTATGGATCTGATTACTGCCACCTTATGGGCAATAAGTTCTGCCAGGGATGGAAAATCCACGCTCATTTTAGGCGCCGTAAAGGAACCCATGGCTTTCTTTTCAGCCTGAACAAAAATTTCCGATACTGCAAAGAAACCTAGAATGGTCGGTATAAAGTGAATACCTGCCAGCAGATAGGGCATGTTGAAGTCATAGCGCTCAATGCCGCCAACTGGGTCTAGGCCGACTACAGCAATTAACAGCCCTATTAGAATCGACAACCAACCCTTCCAGAAGGTTTTTGCTCCTACTGAGGAAGCAACTGCTAGACCAAAGAACACCAGTGCAAATATTTCAGGTGGGCCGAATGCTGAAATAGCCCAGTCAGCAATAGGCACCGTGGCAATCATCATAATTATGGACGAAATTGTTCCGCCCAGTGCGGAGCACATCACCGCTGCACCGACTGCCTTTCCAGCCTGGCCTTTTTGGGTCATGGGATAACCGTCAAACGCCGTGGGAGCATTCTCTGGCGCACCAGGAATGTTGAATAATATAGCCGTTATCGCACCTCCATACACGCCAGTGCAGTAGATGACAGAGAACAACATAATTCCGTGTTCCGGCGATAAATGGGCCGTAAAAGGCAGCAATATGGCAGCCAGTGTCAGCATGCTAACACCGGGAATCGCGCCAAATAACATACCACCGACAACACCACCAAAAAATATCAGGATTCCAATCGGGTCGCTAAATAAGGTGACTGTGCCACCCCAAAAATTATTGAATACTTCCACTTAAGTTCTCCGTTGGATCACTGTAAAACAGTGACGACCCAGGTGCCAAAATCATAAAACGGATGAATATTACCGGTCGGTAAACCCACGTACAAAATACTCACAAACAAAGTTAGCAGTATGCCAAAAATAAGTAACATTACCCACAACATTGGTTTTAAACGTCTTTCGCCCATGAGATACATGACCCCAAGGATGAAAAATGGCGCCAGGGCATAAAACCCCATATCCTGAAGCATTGCGGCGAAAAATATTGGCAGCGAAAGCATGCCACCTACAAGGTTGCTTCTCACCTTGTACAAAAAGAGCGACAGTAAAATAGCGGCAACGACTATTTTTGTAAGTTGGGCAGAGGCACCTTTAGCATCAACTTCACTGGCTGCAATAATCCAGTCTGGGACCAGCATGTAAGCAAAAGGTATGGCCAGCAATCCAAAAGTAGATATATACCAGGCAAGACTGGAATGCTCTTCAGCACCTTCTTCGGCACCATCAGCGTTCGCCTCACTAATCATATTAGTTGCAGTGTCTTCGCCTTTCTTCCAGTAATAAAACAACTGCCCTATGGCGGCAATAACGATCAACAGAATAATTGACCTGGGCCAGGCAGTAGCGCCAAATTTATAGATTTCTATGTCTTTCTCGAATTCGAAGGAATAGATATATAAAATCAATGCCAATCCGAGCCAAATGCCCGTCTCAACGATATGCCCGGTTTTTAGCTTGCCCATAGTGCGGAGTCTCTAGGTAAAAATGACAAACGCCCCGGTAGCTAAGTGCTTACCGAGGCGTCTGGTAGGGTCGGAATTATTTAACTTCTAATCCCATTTTCTTATACACCTCACGATATTGCGCGATGGTTTCTGTAATCAACGCTTTAGATCCTGCAGTATCGCGGTAACTTTCAATAAGAGTCATATACTTTTTCTCATTGAAAGCCTGATAACCTCCATCACAGAAAGCTTTTTGAAAAGCCCATTGCAGCCATTCAATACGATCTGCTGGCGCATCGGCGTGAACATAAAAGCCACGAAAGCGGAATAAAGGATCGAAATCCATACCGGCATCGGTCAAACTAGGAACATCAGCAAAGGCACTTGGGCTCTCTTTAAGCATGGTCAGAATTGGCTTGAACTTACCGGCATCAAGAAACTTACGTACGTCACCTGGCTGCTCAAAAAGTGCATCAACCTGTCCACCGGCTAGTGCGCCGTAACGTGGTGCTCCCTTGTCGAAAGAAATCTGCTGAATTTTCATACCAACAGAATCAGTAATGAACTTCATCATTACCCGCTCCATAGAGCCTTCTTTTGAAACGTTGGCGATGGTAGCTTTACCATTCTGCGCGATAACCCAGCTCACAAATGAATCCCAGTCATGGAATCTATCTTCGTTAGTACGAATATAGATTTGTGAAAAAGTAATTTGTGAAGTAACCAGAGGAACTAAATCCGAAGCAGGATTTGGTCTACCAGAATCCAGAGCATGTGCGCTGGAGGCATCGTCGATATGCTCTAGAACCGTGTAGCCATCTGCTGGGGTTGCCATGAAAGCTGTCATGCCTACTGTGCCTGAACCACCCGGCTTGTGATCACGATTAATGGAAACAGATGTTACCGCTGACACAGCCTCTGCCATAGCCTGAGCCACTTGACCCGAACCACCAGCCGGACCATATGGTACTACCATAGTTAAAGCGCGTTCCGGAAAGCCACCGGGCTTGTCCATAGAGCCGGGTAAACCGTCCGTGGCACAGGCTGCAGCGTAAGCAACATTGCTCGTCAACGTCGCAGCAGCAAAAACTGTAGCGACAGAAATAATAGATTGTTTTATTCTCACTTACCTACTCCTCTTTTTATGATAAAACTAATTTAGGGTTTTACTTCAGTTATTGAAGGCCAAAATGGTATACCAGAGCAGATGAAGTGTCCAGATGTGACATAGCAAATTCACTTTTCACGCAGTATTTAGTTGGCATTAGGTCTATATAATTGACTTATCTCTTGAAATCTTAACTTAGCCATAACAAAAATGTTTAATAATAGTACCGATGGAAATATTTAATCTTACTGTGGGGCAATCGCCCTTGATACTCAGCATGCCCCACTCCGGGCTGAATCTACCGCCATCAATGCACCCCAGATTAACTCCGGCGGCCCGCTTGATCCCGGATACAGATTGGCATATTCCTGCCCTGTACAACTTTGCCAGCGATCTGGATGCCACAATCATTCAGTCCAACTACAATCGATTGGTTATTGACTTAAATCGACCACCAGATGACAAACCACTTTACCCTGGTCAGGCCGGTAGCGGACTTTGTCCGGATCAGCTATTTGATGGCACGCCGGTTTACTTCGAAGGTGAAGAGCCGGATGAGGATGAGGAAAATCGCAGATTACGACAATACTGGACCCCCTATCACGACACAATTCAGGCTCAGATAGAACGAGTCAAAGCTTTGCATGGTTTTGCTGTACTTTACGATTGCCACTCTATAAACAGCAATGTTCCGAGATTATTTGATGGCCAATTGCCAGACCTTAACCTGGGCACCGCTAATGGCACGAGTTGTGCTGTAGATTTGCAAAACAAGCTTGAGCAAACGATGCAGGCTTCAAACTTCTCTTCTGCCTGCAATGGTCGCTTCGTCGGAGGCTACATTACTCGCCAATTTGGTGATCCTGAAAACCAAATTCATACCATACAAATGGAACTTGGACAGAGTGCTTATATGGATGACCCACAACACTTCAATGCTTCGTTGGCAGCACCATTGCAACAACTATTGCATGAGCTCCTGCAGATAATTCTGCACTGGAGACCTGGACAGAAGTCTCTACTATAGATCACCACACACAGCTAAACCCCGGAACACTATGTCCAGACCAGTTATAGTCATGGCAGCCCCTAATGGCGCCCGCAAAACCTATGAGGATCATCCGGCTCTTCCGGCAACCATTGCTGAAACCGCTAGAGCTGCCCGTTCTTGCATGGAAAATGGTGCTTCTATGCTGCATGCCCATGTGCGAGACGATCAACTCCGACACGTACTTGATGCTGGCCTATATAGCCAGCTATTCGATGCGGTTCGCACTGAAGCGCCTGGTATGTTACTTCAGATGACCACTGAAGCGGTTGGAATTTACTCTGTGGAGCAACAAATCGATTGCGTGCAAAAGGTAGTGCCAGAGTACATTACCATGGCACTTAAGGAAATGGCGCCAGATGACGAGTCGTTGCCCAGGGCAAAACAGTTCTATCACTGGGCATTTGAGAATTCAGTACATATACAGCACATACTTTTCTCTGCCGAAGAAGTCAGCCGATTCTGGACCTTACATTCCAGCGGTATCATGCCGGAAGAAAACCCCTGTCTGCTGTATGTTCTCGGTCGCTATAGCAAGAATTTTCAATCCACTGCAGAAGACTTGAATCCTTTTCTCGATATAGAAGCAACCCAGCGTCACACCTGGTTTGTCTGTGCTTTCGGCCATAGTGAATTCGATTGCGCCATGGCGGCAGTTAACGCCGGGGGGCATGCAAGAATAGGATTTGAAAATAATCTGTATAAAAAGGACGGTTCCCTTGCGAAAGATAATGCAGATAATATTGCGCAACTTACATTAGCCATTCGCCAAGCGGGCAACATCGTTGCAACGCCTGAAATTACCAAAGAACTGTTAAGAAACTAGCGGCAGATTCTTAATATTATAGAAACAACATGACCAATAAACTCCAGCAGAATATGTTTCATGAACTGGAACATAAAAAAATTTTCAATCAGGCAAAGGAATACGCATTTCAATATTCAGACACCGCTTCGAGCAGAAACGTAGTTCCAGGTATTGATGCCCTAAACAATCTGCACAACTTTGATGAAGCCTTGCCTAATGAAATAGGTGATGCCAGCCAGGTTATTCAACAGCTGAACAATTTTGGCGGTCCTGCAACAGTTGTCCAAACTGCTGGGCGATATTTCGGCTTTGTTAACGGTGGTGTTTTGCCAGTTGCTCTGGCTGCCCGCTGGCTGGCAGATTTTTGGGACCAGAATGCCGCGCTTAATGTCATGTCGCCAGTAGCGGCAAAACTTGAATCTGTCTGTGAACAGTGGCTTCGAAGTCTGTTCGGATTGCCAGACAATTGCGTGGCAGGATTTGTTGGTGGGTCTTCCATGGCTATATTGTGTGGACTGGCTGCTGCCAGATTTCGCCTTTACGAGCGTAATGGCTGGGACATCAACAAGCAGGGATTTGTCGGTGCTCCGAAGTTACGCATTGTGACAGGCAAGCAAAGCCACGCGACTGTTGTAAAAGCCATAGCGCTTTTGGGTTTTGGTACAGACAATATTGAATGGGTAGCAGTAGACGATCAGGGTCGAATTCTTGTTGATCAAGTCCCGGAACTGGACAGTAATACCATCCTAATTCTGCAGGCGAGCAATGTCAGCTCTGGCGCTTTCGACGATTTTGACAGTCTGGTTAAAAAAGCCAATGCCTGCAATGCCTGGGTTCATGTGGATGGCGCTTTTGGACTTTGGGCACAATGCTGCGACACATTAAAACATTTGACCAAAGGCATATCCGAGGCAAATTCATTTTCTGTTGACGCGCATAAAACACTCAATGCACCTTATGATTCCGGCATTGTTCTATGCAGTGATCGAGAAGCTCTCACTAGCGCGCTTCAGGCTTCGGGTTCTTATATAGTCTATGGTGAAAAACGCGATGGCATGATGTACACACCCGACATGTCAAGACGAGCTCGGTCTATCGAGCTATGGTCCTGCCTGAAGTATCTTGGCAGGCAAGGTGTCGATGATCTGGTCTTGCAACTGCATCAACATGCGCAGAATATTGCCGTTCGTCTCGCAGCTGAAAAATTTAACATCCTAAACGATGTTGTCTTTAATCAGGTCCTGGTGACCTGCGATTCCGACTCAGCAACGCTCAGCACACTGGATAGTTTGCAAAATTTCGGTGTTTGCTGGATGGGCGGAGCAAAGTGGCAAAACCGAGATGTGATTCGCATCAGCATTTGTTCCTGGGCAACCACTACCGAGGATATAGATAAAACCGTTGAGGCATTCCTCAGAGCCAGGGACGCAGCACAAGCCTAGTGGTCGTGTCCACCAGGTCCATGGGCATGCCCATGACTCACTTCTTCCGCAGTGGACTCTCGCACATTAACCACATTGATATCAAAATTCAGTGTGAGGCCGGCAAATGGATGATTCAGGTCAGCGTCGACAACAAATCGACCGACCTTTAGCACTACAATCTGGCGTGGTCCATCAGGGGTATTCACTCCAGCTACCTGACCCGGTTTCAACTTCCCCTTGGTAATTAAGTGCTTCATGGGTATACGCTGCACTCTTCCCTCGTCACGATAACCGTAGCCTTCTTCCGGCGTAATTCTTACCTTAAAAGCATCACCCACTTCGTGCCCTTCCATGTGTTTCTCAAGCCCTGGGATGATACCGCCGTGGCCGTGCAGGTATGCCATGGGCTCAGAATCTGCAGTATCTTCGACCACATTGCCGTCATCATCAGATAGTCGGTAGTCGAACTCGACCACAGAGTTTTTTTCAATTTTCATTTATCGTCCGGTTAGTTAATAATTGCTGGTTTTATTGTCGAGTATATATAACTTGTCCACGAAACCCTATCCCAACAAATCTCCAGATCATAATGGAACGCCCACAAGCTTTGATCCAGCAACTTGCCAGAACTGGATCTTCGACATGGATGGCACCTTGACTCACGCAGTGCACGATTTTGAGGTCATGCGATTGGAACTGGGATTAGCGCCTGGCGCAATGATTCTGGAAGTCATAGCAGAATTACCAGAAGATGAGGCCAAAGTTATGGACGAGAAATTGTTCGACATGGAATTGAAGCTGGCCCAGCAAGCCACGCCTCAACCTGGCGCCGCCGAATTACTAACCCAACTGAAATCGAGCAATCGAAATATCGGCATCCTAACCAGGAATAGTGAAAAACTGGTGGAAGTTACCCTGGGAGCTTGCGGGCTACTACATTTTTTTAACAAGGAAGATCTCGTCGGTCGGGAACATTGTGCTCCCAAACCTCAGCCGGATGGGATATTCAGACTACTGGAACAATGGCAGGTTCCTGCAAAAGATGCAGTTATTGTAGGAGACTTTCGATTTGATCTTGAAGCTGGCAGAGCTGCAAAAATAAGCACGATCCACTTCGATCAACCGGACACCAATCTGTGGGCTGAATTCTCAGACTTTCGCGTAACCCAGTTAAACCAACTTACCCTAATGGTTCAGGCTTATGATGAAAACTAACTGGCCACCGTCACTATGGGCTTTCAGTGCCCAACCCGCGCCGGATTATTTATCTCTCACAGACAATATCGACGTGGACGTTGCTGTGGTTGGTGGCGGTTTCACCGGTTTATCCACTGCGATCCATCTGGCCAAAGCGGGTTGTTCTGTTGCGGTACTTGAGGCCGAGGAACCTGGTTTCGGAGCTTCTGGACGAAATGGAGGACAGGTCAACCCAGGCTGGTATATAAATCCCGAAGAAATTCTCCAGGCCTACGGCGCAAAAGATGGAGAAAGGGTTCTCGACATGGTCAATGGTGCTTGCGATCTAGTATTCGAACTAATTGAGACGTACAACATTGAGTGTGAAGCAGTCCGACCCGGATTCATTCAAGCCGCAAGAGGCGAAGGTGGAATCGCCCTACTGCAAGATAGAATGCGCCAGTGGCGTGCACAAAATGTCGACATGCAATTTTTAGATTTGGCGACAACAACCAAAACCATCGGCACTACTGCCTATCGTTCAGCAACCCTGGACCCTAGAGGGGGAAACCTGCAACCGTTATCTTACGCAAGAGGTTTAGCCCGGGCAGCTCTTACAGAGGGAGTACAAATTTTTAAACATTGCCGGGTTTCAGCAGTTGAGCAATCCGGGGGTCGCTGGAAACTAAGCAACAAAAACTCTAGTGTTTTAGCCAGCAAGATTGCATTCTGCACCAATGGCTATACCGACAAAGCATGGCCAGGCTTAAAACGCACTATCATTCCTGTGTCGAGCGCTATAGCCGCCACTGAACCGCTTCCTGAAGAAATTCTGCAGGAGATTCTCCCTTCCAGGCATGCGGTGGCAGAAACCGCCAGGGTGATGAACTACTTTAAACTGGATGCTAATGGTCGCTTTCTAATTGGCAACCGAGGGCCAGTTTACTCTGCACCAGACAGCGATCCAGCAATGCCCGCCCGTAAAGCCGCAGAAGAATTCTTTCCCATATTGAAAAAGTTCAAGTGGGATTTCGGCTGGGGCGGTTATATTGCGTTAACACCCAATCGCCAACCACGATTAATGCAGATAGCTAATAGCGTTTATGCTGGTATGGCCTACTATGGCCGGGGCGTCGCCATGGCCACAGCCATGGGCAAGGAGTTATCGCTTCATATGCTGGATAAAGATGTTCATATTCCGGCATCCTCCCTACAGCAAATACCCTTGCACGAGTTTCACAAACTCGGTATCAGCAGCAAATTTTTAAGCTCAAAAATTATGGATAAACTGCAACCCATCTGACCCGGCAAAAACAACCTACCCTATAGTCCAGACATCCCTTAAGGTTCTTTGCTTTTATGCATTAGATGTATACCTTCGGCCTTCAAAGATATTCCAACCATTTCGCCTACAGCTAATTTGTTCCGTTCGGCAACGTGGCGCGGCACGGAGAAAGAAATAGAGGCATCCGGGCTACCCTGGGGATGAAATTCAAGCATCACATTGCCACCCATAATAGTTAACTCAGACAGGTAACCTTCCACTGGGTTTTCCGCTTCGCCTTTTGATGGTCTACGTCGTTGATGCAAAATGACTCTGTCCTTTGGTACCACCCAACTTACCTTCTCACCCGATTGAAAATTCTTATTCAATCGGCAAGTAAGCTTCTGATTCAACCAACTAATCATTGTGGTGTCAGTTGCTTGATCATGCCCAACAATCTCGCCGGCAAAAATATTAGTTAAACCGACCAGACGCGCCACATCGACTGAAGCTGGCCTGTTCATTATTTCATCGGGTGAATCGGTCTGCAATGTCTTGCCACGATGTACGATACAAAGGCTATCGGCCAACTGTTGAGCTTCCTCTAGATCGTGCGTTACTAACACTATGGGAATATTCAGAGTCTGTCTAATCCGAGCCAGTTCTCTACACAGCTTTTGTCTTGTCATTAAGTCCACTGCAGAAAATGGCTCATCAAGGAGTAACACCTGAGGATCTCGTGCCAGCGCCCTCGCAACAGCGACTCGTTGCTGTTGGCCGCCAGACAGTTGAGCCGGTTTTCTTTCATCAAGACCACTTAAGTTCACCAGGTCCAGTAATTTTTTTACCTGAACCATCTTGTCATCCGCGCTGCGTTCACTCATTGCTGACATAATATTCTCAGCAACGCTCATATGTCTAAACAAACCATAGGACTGCAATACAACACCGATACTTCTCTGATAAACCGGCCTGTTAACTGAACTCTCACTATCCCACCAACACTCATCACCACAATGAACATAGCCTTTTTTTGCTTCATGCAATCCAGCTATGCAGCGCAGTATGGTGCTTTTGCCACTCCCCGACGGACCGACCAATGCAATCAATTCTCCAGTCCCGCATTCGAGACTAACGTCCAGGGGTATGGGGCTCGATTGATGCAGCAATACTTCCAGTCCAGCGCTAGGCATTTTCAGCACGCCTCAAACGATGATTCAGGAAGTAAACGCAACCAATAACTGTAATTGAAAAACCCAGCAGCAACAGAGACATGTTTGCTGCAGCCTGTTCATTAAATGCTTCAACCTGATCGAAAATAGCAATCGACAATGTACGAGTCTGGCCAGGGATATTGCCACCCACCATCAAAATCACCCCAAACTCTCCGAGAGTATGAGCGAAAGTTAGCAACAATGAACTCAATACGCCACCCCAAGCCAGAGGCAGCTCTACCCGCCAGAATGTTTGCCAGGGTGTCATACCACAACACCAGGCCGACTCTCTTACCTCTCGACTAACGGTTTCAAAAGCACGTTGGGCGGGCTGTACGGCGAATGGCAAGTTGAAAAGGAAAGAGGCCAATAACAACCCCGTGAAAGAGAACGCTAGAGAGGTATCAAATAGAGCCGCATATGGGGCACCAATAAGACCCTGTCGTGAAAACAGTATCAGTAAGTAGTAACCTAGAACAGTCGGCGGAAGAACCAAAGGCAATGCCACCAACGCCTCAACGAACCCCTTCCACGCGAACTGACTCCATGCCAACCATCGTGCCAACATAATGGCCAGTGGCAACAACAAGATTGTTGTCATCGCCGCCAGTTTTAAAGACAATCCAAGGGCTTGCCAATCCATTACTGATTTTCCAAGGGTCTAGTGAAACCAGCATCTATGAATACTTGGGTTGCCTCTTCACTCAGTAAATAGCGAAAGAATTCTCTGGCCGTAACATTTGATTCATTGATTAAAACCATGCCGTGAGATACCAACTCGTAGTAGTCCTGTTTTATCGGACTGGAATGCCCCACTCGCGATAGCTGACTGGTACTACTCAAAGAATGAGATATTAGTGCACAATCTGCTGCGCCACTAAAAGCATACTGTGCGGCCTGAGAAGCACTGTTTCCAATCACCAGTGCCGGAGACAACTCCTCCCAAAGCCCTAACGTCCCAAGAGATTGCCTGGCGGCTCTGCCATAGGGCGCCAATTCAGGGTTAGCGATAGCGATATGCTGAATGGAACCACTGCGCAGTTGTTCAACCAACCCCAGCAATCCAGTATCCGTTTGGCAGCGTGAACCGGGCCCTGCGTAAATATCCAGACTTCCTTGAGCATAAATTTGCGGTGTCATTTTTATCAGGCCCGATTGACTAATTTTATTCGGATATTCGGTATCGGCGGATAAAAATATATCGAAAGGAGCTCCGCGCAAGATCTGATGAGTAAGATTGCCAGAAGATCCGAAACTAACTTGAATAACTTCGTCATGTCGCCGTTGAAACTCAGTAAGCAACTTTTCCAGAGGCATTCTGACGCTGGAAGCCGCAGCCACCAAAACATCCGCATAAGCTCTGGCGCAGACCAGTCCAGAAGACAAACCGACCACGAACAGCCAAACGATAAAATATAACGGTCTCACAATCACAATAATAAAAGAAAATTTCACATCACCGACATTCTAGCCTGCCACAACCGCCCCTGGCACAAATATCCACATTAACAAGTTGAAGTCTGGATTATTTCAGCTATATTCCAAGACTCGACGTTCGTCGATGTTTTTCTTTTTGTAATCTCTGGAACCCAACAATGTTTAATCTTGAAATGGCCCCCGCCGACCCGATTCTGGGTCTAAATGAAGCCTTCCGCGCCGATCCCTCACCCGACAAAATAAATTTGGGCGTAGGCGTCTATATGGACGACAACGGAACTACGCCGATTATGCGCGCAGTAAAGATTGCCGAGCAGAGATTACTCAATACCGAATCGACTAAAAGCTATCTGGCAATTCCAGGTCATGCTGCCCTGCCCGCTCTAACCCAGTCACTGCTTTTGGGTGATGATCATAGTTTACTTGGCAGTGGTCGAGCGGTAACCGCCCAGTGCCCTGGTGGCACGGGTGCTTTGAGAGTCGCCGCTGATTTTCTGTCCAAAGTTAGCGAAGGCGCCACCGTTTGGCTGTCCAATCCTACCTGGGCAAATCACGGTGCGATTTTTCACGCAGCTGGTTTCAACACCAGCGCCTATGATTATTATGACGCCGCTACTCAAGACCTTGATCGTCAGGCTTTTCTGGATAATCTTTCATCCATTCCAGCAGGTGATGTCGTCGTACTGCATGGTTGTTGCCATAACCCAAGCGGGGTTGATCCAGATCTAGACACCTGGAGAGAAGTCGGCGAAATTGCAAAGCAACAAGGCTGGTTAGCACTGGTTGATTTTGCCTACCAGGGTTTTGGCGATGGATTGGCGGAAGATCGGGCCGGTTTACTTGCACTGTTAGAGTCCAATGTTGCGGCATTTATTTGTTCATCTTTTTCAAAGAACTTTGGTTTGTATAACGAACGCATCGGCGCTATTACCTTTATCGGCGAAACAGCGGACGAAGCAAACAAAGCATTCAGCCACATCAAGGTCGCTATCCGGTCAAACTACTCCAACCCGCCTGCCCATGGTGGCGGCGTAGTAGCGGAAATCCTTACCGACCCTGAATTGCGGGCTGACTGGGAAAGCGAATTAACCGACATGCGCAACAGGATCTTCAAAATGCGTGTCGGTCTTGCAGACGGTCTTGCAAGTCGTGGTGTGGATAGAGACTACAGCTTCATTAAGCAGCAAAAAGGTATGTTCAGTTTCGCCGGCATAACGCCCGCCCAGGTAGATCGAATGCGTGAAGTACATCATGTATACGCAGTAGGTTCGGGGCGAATTAATGTCGGGGGTATTACTCCGGCCGATATGGACACACTGTGTGATGCGATAGCAGATGTACTAAAGAACGCCTAGGAATACGCCTGCTTTAATAAACAGATCTCGTCGGGCCTGGACTTGCGGGCCTGCCGATTTTGAAAGCCGGGTATACCGGCCATACCAAGAGGAGTCACCATGTCCAGTTCCCGCGTAGAGGGAAAAGCAGGTCGTAGACACCGACCGGCAAAGCGTCAACTTGCAACGCTGGAACAAATGCCCTGGCAATTGCCTGCTTATGTGGATGCTCCCACCGAACCCCTCAATGAAGAGGGCGTAGAAAAAATCCATCTCACCGCCATGCGTATTCTCGAAGAGATTGGCATTGAGTTTTTACACGAGGAAGCCAGAACGATTCTGGCTCAGGCTGGCTGCGAAGTTAATGCTGAATGTGTACGGATGGATCGTGACTTTGTTATGCAGCAAGTTACTTTGGCACCCGAGACCTTTAGCATCACACCCAGAAACCCACAACGAAAAATTGTCCTGGGTGGCAAAAATATGTTGTTTGGGGCTGTTGCCAGTCCACCAAACACCACCAATCTAGATCGTGGACGCCGAGTTGGAACACGGCAGGATTATCAAGATTTAATTCGCCTGACTCAGGTATTCAATTGCCTGCATTTTCACACTGGCTATCCCGTTGAGCCAGTAGATATTCATGCATCGGTACGCCACCTCGACGCCTTGTACGATATGCTGACCTTAAGCGATAAGGTTTGCCATGCCTACTCCCTTGGCCCCGAACGGGTTGAGGATGTGATGGCCATGGTGCAAATCGCTGGCGGATTAACAGATGAAGAATTTGCCTCTGAACCGAGATTGTTTACCAACATAAATTCTTCATCGCCGCTTAAACATGATTGGCCTATGCTGGATGGCGCAATGCGCATGGCCCGTAAGGGTCAACCAGTGGTCGTTACTCCGTTCACTCTTGCTGGCGCAATGGCGCCAATTACCCTGGCTGGTGCAGTTGCACAACAAACTGCGGAAGCCCTTGCAGCGATTGCATTGCTACAAGTTATCAGACCAGGCACGCCGGTTGTATATGGGGCTTTTACTTCCAACGTTGACATGCGCTCTGGTGCACCGGCATTTGGCACACCAGAATACATGCGGGCCATGCAAATTAGCGGGCAATTAGCTAGAAGGTACAAACTGCCAATGCGTGCATCAAATGCCAACGCCTGCAATACCCCAGATGCTCAGGCCACCTGGGAAAGTGTGTTTTCTCTGTGGGGATCTACCAGCGGCCACACCAACATGATGTTCCACTCAGCCGGCTGGATGGAAGGTGGCTTATCAGCAAGCTTCGAGAAATTTATTATCGACTGTGAGCTTCTACAACAACTCATCTACTATCATCAACCTGTTGGTGTGACTGATGAAGATCTGGCTTTTGACGCGATTAAGGAGGTCGGTCCAAATAGCCATTTCCTGGGTTGTTCGCACACCAAGGAGCGTTATCAAACGGCCTTCTACCAGCCCTTTCTGTCTGATTGGAGTAACTACGAAAGTTGGGAAGCGGCCGGTTCCATTGATACTGTGCAGCGCGCTAATCGTCTGTATAAGAAAATACTTAAAGAATTTGAACCACCGGCCATGGACTCAGCAATCGAGGAAGAATTATCCAGCTTTGTCGAAAAACGTCGAAAGGAAGGCGGTGCAAAGACAGATTTCTAATCTGCCAGTCATTGATATTTAAACACACATAACAGGCTATTCGATCATTCGGCCGCAATCTAATTTTATTGGTGATATCAGGTAAGCAGCATGACGCAACATACAAAAGTAGCAGTAATCGGTGGCGGAGTAATTGGCTGCTCCATTCTTTATCATCTGACCAAGGCCGGCTGGAAGGATGTAATGTTACTGGAAAGATCCGAACTCACTTCAGGATCTACCTGGCATGCTGCGGGTGGTTGTCATACGCTGAATGGCGACCCCAATGTTGCCAAGCTACAGCAATACACCATAAACCTTTATAAAGAGATTGAAGAACTATCGGGTCAGTCCTGTGGCCTGCATATGACCGGTGGCGTCATGTTGGCTGGCACTAAAGAACGCATGGACTGGCTGCGTATGGCCCATGCGCGTGGTCGATACCTTGGTATGGAAACAGAACTAATTAGTGCCAAAGAAGCGGCGGGCATTATGCCCCTGATCGATCCCGATCAGTTTACTGGTGGCATATATGATCCCATGGAAGGCCACCTCGACCCATCAGGCGTAACCCATGCCTATGCCAAGTCTGCACGTATCAATGGCGCAACGATTAAACGTCACTGCAAGGTGGATGATCTACAACAAAATCAGGATGGAACCTGGCAGGTAATCACTCGCGAAGGTGTTATACATGCAGAGCATGTTGTTAACGCCGCGGGTTTATGGGCTCGGGAAGTTGGTCAAATGGCGGGTGTTAAATTACCCGTACTAGCCATGGAGCACATGTATCTACTAACTGAAACGATGCCAGAGGTCATTCAATACAATGAGCAGTCTGGCAAAGAAATACCCCACTGTATTGATTTTGAAGGAGAGCTTTACCTACGCCAGGAAGCCCAGGGTATGTTAATGGGAACTTATGAAAAAGCTGGTAAGCCCTGGTCTGAGCATTCCACGCCCTGGGATTTTGATACTGAATTACTTGAACCAGATCTTGATCGCATTGCGCCATCTTTGGAAGTGGGATTCAAACATTTCCCACCCTTTCAGGATGTAGGCATTAAGCAAATCATCAATGGTCCATTCACCTTTGCTCCAGATGGTAACCCGGTAGTGGGCCCCATTCGTGGTTTGAAAAACTACTGGGTGGCGGTTGGTGTGATGGCTGGTTTTAGCCAGGGCGGTGGCGTAGGTCTGGCTTTGTCTAACTGGATGGTAGAAGGTAACCCAGGTTTCGATGTGTGGGCTATGGATGTCGCACGATTCGGTGACTGGGCGGGCAAGGCTTACACGAATGCCAAGGTGCGTGAAAATTATTCACGTCGATTTCAGATCCAATATCCGAATGAGGAACTGGCTGCCGCCAGGCCTGTAAAAACCACACCTATATATGATCGCCTGAAAAGTAGCGGAGCTGTATTTGGCAGCACCTATGGATTGGAAACCGCTTTATGGTATGCCAGGCAAGATCAGCCCGCTCAGGATGAGTTTTCCTTTCGCCGCTCTAACGATTTCGACAATGTCAGTGAAGAGTGTCATGGGGTTCGTGACAATGTTGGCTTGATCGAAATATCAGGCTTTGCTAATTACGAAATTAGTGGGTCTGGTGCTGCGGACTGGTTGGATGGCATGTTGGCCAACCGGCTACCCAATGAAGGCCGTATGGTTTTAAGCCCGATGCTCAATGAGAATGGCAATTTAATCGGCGACTTCACGCTGGCTCGATTACCTGACGATCGATTCTTTATCGCGGGTTCTGGCCCTGCCGAACATTATCATATGCGTTGGTTTGAGCAGCACTTGCCAGACAGCGGCGTAAATCTACAGGCTGCTAGCATGAGCAACCTGGGTCTACAAATCGCCGGGCCAAATTCTCGCTCTTTATTGCAGAAACTGGTCGATACTGATTTGAGTCAGGACAATTTTCGTTTCATGTCGATGCAGGAGATGGAAGTTGGACTGGTTCCGGCTAAGGTCGGTCGGGTTTCTTTTACGGGCAGTTTGGGCTATGAGATCTGGGTACGGCCTGAATTCCTGAATACCTTGCTTAGCGCATTGCAGGAGGCTGGCAGTGAAATGGGCCTTCGACTGTTTGGCTCCAGGGCGTTAAACAGTATGCGTCTTGAGAAAAATTGGGGTAGCTGGGCATCGGAGTATCGGCCAATCTACACACCCTTCGAAGCCGGCTTAAGTCCTTTTGTATCATTTATGAAGGAACGCGACTTTATTGGCCGGAAAGCGGCTGAAGCGGCGAGCAGTAATAAACCTGATAAAAGATTAGTCTTTTTAGCGGTAGAGGCCGCAGATGCCGATGTAGTTTCAGACGAGCCTATTTGGCGCGATAAGGAGGTTGTTGGCTGGATCACATCGGGTGGCTATGGTCACTATACGAAAACTTCGGTCGCTGCTGGGTATGTTAATGCCTGGGCATGGGATGAAAATGCTGAGTATGAAGTTGAGATTATTGGTGAGCGGCGGCCTGCACGATTGTTGAGTGAGTGTTTGTATGATCCTGCTGGGAAGCAAATGCGTGATTAGTTATTGGTTGAGTTCACTTCAGGGTAGTACGATGATGAACTCGAATATCAGGACACGCTGTGAATATATCCATGTATGCTCGGCAACCGCTCCCTGCGGTTGACGATCCTGACATTAGAGCTCAACATCGCTGAGAGTTCACGGTGGCATTATTGAAAGGCAGATCATTTAAAGAGAATAGTTTATGAATAAAATTTCTGAGGGTGAAGTTAAGGTGTATCGTCAGCATGGTGCAATGGATTACACCACTGCGCCGACTAACCTTGATGAAGTTCGTATGTATCGTCTTGGGCGTGTCAGAGCGGAACTTAAGAAACGAGATATTGCTGGCATTATTCTCTATGATCAACTTAATATGCGTTATGCCACTGATGCTACTAATATGCAGATTTGGTGTAGTCATAATGAAGCGCGTTATTGTTATGTTCCTGCTGAAGGACCGGTTATTTTGTTTGACTATGGTGGTAAGACCTTTCTAAGCGAGGGCCTGCCAGGTATTGACGAAGTACACCCAACCATTAGTTTCTTCTACATGGTTGCGGGTTCTGAGTACGAAAATAAGGCGCGGCAGTGGGCCACTGCTATGGATGACGTTATTCGGCAATCTAATGGTGGCAATCGTCGCATAGCAATTGATCGTTTGTCGCCCATCGGTGTGCAGGAGATTGAACGATTGGGTTATACCGTTGCAGATGGATTTGAGGTGATGGAAAACGCGCGAGAAATTAAGTCCGAAGGAGAGATTGCATTGATGCAAGCATCTATCGATGTTTGCGAACGGGCTGTGCAGAATATGCGTGACGCGCTAGTACCTGGCATTACCGAGAATGCACTTTGGGCAGAATTACATCGAACCAATATTGCCTTTGGTGGTGAATGGATCGAGACGCGTTTGCTGTCTTCGGGGCAAAGGACGAATCCGTGGTTTCAGGAGAGTTCGATGCGCGCTATCGAAAAAGGTGACATGGTTAGTTTCGATACTGATTTGGTCGGACCCTACGGCTACTGTTGCGACATGTCTCGTTCATGGATTTGCGACGCCGAACCGACTGATGAGCAGAAGCGATTATATGCTGAGGCTCACGCACAGATTGTCGATAACACGGCTTTATTGGAACCGGGTATTAGCTTCAGAGAGCTGACTACAAAATTACGTCCCCTGCCTGACGAGTATGTACGGGGTCGCTATGGCCTGGCCATGCACGGTGTCGGACTGTGTGACGAATACCCGGCAGTTTATTATCCACAGGATTTTGACGAAGTGGGCTTTGATGGTGAACTGGCAGAGGGGATGGTGTTGTGTGTTGAGGCTCTGATTGGTGCTGACGGTGGTAAGGAGGCGGTAAAACTTGAGGAACAGCTTCTTATCACCGCTGACGGACATCAACAGCTCACCAGCTATCCTATGGAAGAATCCTGGCTTTAAACAGATTCATTGGGCCAGAATCCGGCACCGGGTTTACTGACTCGGTGCGATTTCAAATGTCAAGAAATTTGCATTTATATTGACCAAATAGTCAGCTTGCGCAATCCCGCGTCGCTGGTTAATATTCGCTCGTAATAACTCCTTTATATCTCTAATGACTTCACTACCGCTTGATGCCGGCTGGATCGGCAAAACTTTCGACGACTTCCTCATTCGCCCACAAAAAGGCATGACAGAATCACGTCAGGGAATATCGTTGAAATCTGCATTAACCGCCAATCTGGCACTGGAATTACCCATTATCTCTTCCAATATGGATAGTGTAACCAGCGCATCCATGGCTGAGGCTATGGCTCTGGAAGGTGGCATTGGTGTTATTCACCGTGGTCAGTCCATAGAAAAGCAGGTGCAGGAAGTCATCCAGGTTAAACGCAGCTATAGTGCGGTTATCGAACACCCCCATTGTTTACCCCTGGGCACTAGCATTCGTGATGCCATGGGCTTTGCACGGCGGCATAATATTGCCGGCATTTTGATTGAATCCGCCAGCGGCAGCGGTATTCTGGCAGGTGTGCTTTCCAGTCGAGATATTCCCTGGACGGGTGATTACCTCAGCAAGAGTGTCGAAGACTTCATGACACCACTGAATAAACTACATACTCAGCCACCGGGAATCAGTGTGGATGATGCAGCGGAGTTTATCTTTGCTCACCGTATAGAGCGACTACCGCTGATTGATAGCGAGAACAGAATTCATGGCTTGATTACCCGCAAAGATGTGAGATTCTTAAAAGAGCGACAATTTTCAAGTAAAGATTCCAAGGGTCACTTATTGGTTGCTGCTGCAATTGGCGCGCGGGGCGACTATGTCGAACGTGCTGCAGCATTACTGGAAGCCGGAGCAGATTGTTTCTTTATCGATATTGCTCATGGCCACTCAACCATCATGGAGGAAGCTGTTAGCACCATGCGTTCAGTGTATGGTGATGTGCCATTATTGTGTGGCAATGTCGCCACCGCCGAAGGTGCTCAGTTTATGAAAGATATAGGTGCCGACGCGATTAAAGTGGGCGTAGGCCCTGGTCGTGGCTGCCGCACCCGCCTCGAAACTGCGGCTGGTGTACCACAGCTACAGGCTATTCGCGAAGCATGGTCTGCGGTTGGTAATTCGGTACCGATTATTGCTGACGGTGGAGTGCGTTATGACAAGGATATTTTCATGGCATTAATTTGCGGTGCATCAACTGTTATGTTGGGCAGTGCTCTTTCTGGCACCGACGAAGCACCTGGTCGAGTGATCGAAGATCCTGCTACTAACACCAAAAAGAAGATTTATCGCGGCATGACTTCTCCTGAAGCCGTACTAGAGTCTTTGTATGATGTAGATGATAATGACGCCATCCAGAGCGCCCTGGACACCCCACCGGAAGGACAGGAAATTCAAGTGCCGTATAAAGGTAGTGTATTGAGCATTCTGCAACGAATTCGGGGGCATTTACGCTCAGGCGTGAGTTACGCGGGAGAAGCAAGTCTCGAGTCAGCAAGGGAAAAGACTTTGCCTGACCCATTGAAATATCTGGTTGCCTTGAGTGAATCTTCTCGTCGTGAATCCTACGAACGATAGGTAGATCCACCCCATCTATGCAAGGCAATAATTTATTTTCTGCCCTGCCTGAGAATCTCAGTAGCGAAGTGTTTGAGACGCTTATTTCAAACACTTCAGTCAAAATAGAACGAATCATCTCATCCGGACACACCTCTCCAGAATCCGGTTGATATGATCCGAATCAAAATGAGTGGGTAGTCGTGTTACAGAGTGAAGCTACAATCGCCTATCCAGACGGAACAACTACGAATTTTAAACTACATAAAAATATTATCTAATTCATTAAGTCTTTGGAAGAGATCTTTTCTGGTTTCAATAAATCCCTTCTGCCGCCACGTCGCAATCAATGGATCGATAGCGCTACGGCACTGCATAATAGATCCGACACTCTGTAAAAATGGCGGGCCATCTCCGGCAAAACTAAGCAACACATCCTCCGAGCTACGGATGTTCTCATTGCGTTCCCCAATGGCATCTAATAATTCAAAATATCGTTTGAGATGCTGGCGAGAAAAAATATAGATTTGCAAAATGACATCCACTGACTGGCTTGAAATACGCCCACTTCTAGTGTTTGGTTCAAATGTGTGAAATTTCTCATTCCTGAAATTCTGCCCAGCAGAGCCGTGTGGGATGTTTGGTCGACTTAGAAATGCGAGAAACAACGCTCGTAGCTGCCAGGGACTCGGGAAAACATCATCATCAATACAGATAAAATACTCACCTGTATAATTTTGGGCTATGTTGTAGCGCAAAGATGGCCAACGCCTTTTCTTATGCTGTATTAATTCGAATCTATCGCTGTTTGGAGGTAGAAAGTTACTAATATCCAGGTCTGGGTTATTATTTGAAACTATCACGCGCTCAACGAAATCACATAACAAGGCATTTCTTACCAGCACCGGTATGTTCTTGACTCGTTTATAGCTAAGAATGATCACCGTAGCTTTGTGTGAGGTGGCTATTTCGGTTCTATAGCCACTCTTCTCTAACGCACGAATAGCTAGACTACTAAATATAAATTTGGGTCGATACTGATTTGGCAGCCTATAGGATGCTAAATCATTACACAGTGATCGTTTCCTCTGCTTATAAGATCGCTTTGCAATTGAACGGGCATTTGGAAGGCCATGAGCCAAGGTTCTGGCCATTGCTCCTATAAACATTGGATCACACTTTTGCCAATACCTGAGGTTAAGATCATTAGCGGCGCTCTTGTAGTTTATATACCACTTCTTGCCTGCCCAGGTAGCCGGATTACGCCCAAGTCGCGCCCCTCCTACCCGTTCATTATCTGCAAAGTAGTGGATGATATGTGCATCTGCTAAATTTGTTCGCCGAAAGAACTCATCAGCCGGACAATTCCATGCTTCGTCGGCTAGATAGTGAGAATGTTTTGCAGATAGCGCTACTACTAGCATCTCATCAAGTAATGTAATTTTTCCCGAGATACTTTTCTCCATAGCATTTGACAGATCATTCAGAAATGATCCCGACAGATCACGCTCAACACCCATAACACCAATGTTAATATCAATGCGATCAACCAGCATTCTGTTCAATGCGTTTGAAAATGTATCGGCTGCAACCAGTTCTCGCACCCCTTTTAGCAAACCGACTCGGCTTAACCCACAAGGACGTATTTCCGAACCATCGATTCCCCAGGGTGGGGCATAAAATCTTGTTAATAGTAATCCATTGGACTTTGTTAACGACCACAGATCATCTATAGGAGATTGAAAAATGAGATCACTATCAAACAGTAGTGAAGTCTGATAGGGACTTGCCTCAATTAGCTTGTGTCGATGCCAGGATTTACTAAGCTGATCGATATAGATCACCTGGCAATGCAGTAATTCCAACTCTCTTGCCAACCGATCGCTGTTGTCATCTTCGACCAACAGAACGCTAACAGGACCATCGTAGTATTTTCGCAATGTATAGATTGCGACTAATAGTCGCAATACACAGGCACTTCCATAGTTGAAAAATACACAACCATGGTTAATTCTTGGTGGATTTAGATTCTGCAATATTGTTTCCTCACCAGTGGATTCATCAGGCTTGCAATTGCCGATTTATGACTTCAGTCCAAGACTAACATCTGCTTGCCACACAGGTTGAATCAGCCCGCGAAGAGTCCGGTTATCAAAATATTCAATCTATGATCTGACCACTAGCGGACTCAGGACCTGCCCTATCCCATTGCTATGAAGCAACAGACCTTACATCAAGGCCATATGAACGGGTTTTAGTGCAAAACCCGCGGTTAATAAAAGCCAGCGCCGGCTGCGAGTCTTCCCGTTGTGGCAAAAAATACCAGCCAATAGTTTTGTCCTTGGTCCGATGGAAACGGAATAAACCATCTTGGCATTGATCCCGGCAAAAATAAAGTACGCCAACAAAATTAGACAGTACATTAATCGTGCCGAAGTAGGTAACTTCAGCTAGAGCAAATCCAGTGCCCTCGATAAAACGAGATAAAAATAAATCTAATAATCGCTAACGCGCCAATGTGCACCATCTGTGGCCCGGGTCGAGTAATAGTCAAAACCTCAGGTCGATTACCTCAGTAGTTCACCAATAGCGACCTGGCTGGCAGTCTTTTGCGAGACCTGACAAACTCACGCTCTTGTTAATCTTCAAACAGGGAGCATCCGCAATCGTGTCAACAACTTCCGGTATTAACCATTTAGGCCTGTCTGTCAATAACCTCGATGAAACAGTGGCATTCTTCGTCGATTGTATGGGGTGGGAGGAATCTGGCAGAGATGAAAGTTATCCAAGATCTGCAGTATCTGATGGACACATACGTTTGACACTGTGGCAGGTTGATCACAAGTTATCCGTTAATGAATTTCAACGGCGACAAAGTATCGGGCTTCATCATTTGGCTCTTGAGATATCGACAGAGCAAATTCTCGAAGAATTTGCAGCGAAAATACAGGATTATCCTGGCACCACTATCGAGTTTCTACCAGAACTTGTTGGCAATGGCCCACGCAAGCACATGATGTTCGCTGAACCGGGCGGCATAAGACTTGAATTAATCTGGCCAGGCAATTCAATCTAATGACCGGACTGGAAAAATTCGAGCTAACAATAGTATTGTTATCTGCGCCATTAGTCTTTTTTTTAGTGGACTATCTTTCTGCTATCACTGATGTAGGGATAGTGATGTTAATTTGTTCGGTAGTATTACTTTCCCAAAGCCTGCTCCGCGACCTTTGGTTAATCAGGACAATCAATCGACCTGCCCTTGCTGCCTCAAAACCGGCTGTGGGTTGTATGTGCCTTGAGTCCACCATTGGAGCGATCGGTATCATTGCAGGCATTTTCCTTGCGTTATCCAGCATGGAGTGGCGTATTCACATGGCTTCATGGCTATGGTGCGTCATAATTTTTGCGGTTCTTGCTACAGGTTTTTTAATAAAAGATTTTGTATTTAGCTGGAAGCCTGTGAGGGTCTGGAAAGATAAAAATCATATAAATATCGTTGTATGGTAACAGCATGACTATTTGCCTTACCCGGGCGCCTTCCTTACCAGCTATGTTATAGACCAGAACAAGCTTTCAAGTTTGTCGGACCGGTGTTGGTATCCGGCTGTTCTGATTAACTACTTTCCTTAACAAAAGTGTGCAGATTATGCCAACAGTACTTACTGTGGCCACCTCTATTCCGGCCGCCGTCCAATTGCCAAAATAATCCACTAACGAACTCACTACAATCGGGCCCATGGTCTGCCCTATCCCTGCGCCTTGTAATAACATGCCTGCAATAAGCGCCATGTGGGTTGGCTTCAATGCAAAGCCTGCGGCCAGGACAAAGGCCGTACCTGGCACCAGCCCACCAGCAATAGAAAACACTATGCCCGCCACGAGCTTCATCCATGGCCCAACAAATTCCGCATAAACCATTAACGCACTACAACCGGCAATAACAAAAGCGGATAACAATATCTTCCACGGAGCCAAACCAAATCGCACCAAATAGCCCGCAGCAACATTCCCAAATATATTAAACAATACAATAATAGTGCCTAAATAGGCTGCATTAGCTAATGTGAATTCGTAGGACGTTACCAGTAGCGTCGGAAAAAACTGGGTAAGAGGAACAAACAAGGCTGAGTAACATAAAAAACAACCCACAACGAGAAGCGGTCCTGGCTTAAATGCATTAGACAGCAATTCCAGCTTCGGGGCAGCTTGGGAAGCTGCAGGAGCATCTTTACGAAATACCAGATATAGCCCTAATGCAGTGATAAGGAACAAGACACCTACATCAATCCACAGTCCCCGCCAACCATGCCAGCTTATAATAGTTGGTGAAATCAACATCGAAACACCGATGCCCGCAGGCATAAACGCTCCCCACAATCCCATTGCTAATGGCCGACTATGATTCGTAGAAGAACGTCCAATGAGTGACGGCAGCGCAACAATAACCAGAATCAATCCCATACCTTCTATAAATCGTGAAAAAAGTAATTCGGTTTCCTGAAAACTAAATGCACCATAGAAGGAACCACAGGCAGAAACAAGCAGGCCAATCATTGCAAGACGCAAGTGTCCATATCGGTCAGCTGATAGTCCGACCAGAGCACCGCAGATAGCGCCTGTCAGTGTTAATAAAGACACCACCAGGCCCGCATCAAATACACTTAAGTTGAATTCATCAATTATCAGTGCCAATGACGCTGCCATCTTGCCAAGCTGAAAACTGGCTACACAACCTGCAAGAAAGGCCACCCAAATTTTGAACCAGTTGGTTTTATCCATGTCTTGTTTATGCTTTATCGCGAACAGCTTCAAGTCTGGCAATCGACACGACCCCGCATATTATAACTGCACCCCCAACCCAAACCCACATTACTGGCTGCTCAGCAAACAAAATCATTCCCATTAAAGTCGACCAGACAAGTTGTAAATAGTCGGCCGGTTGGGCCACTAATACATCAATTAGCTTTAGCCCCTGAGCTAGACAATAATGACTGGCCGTTGCCAGTGCAGCTGCGACAACGAGCAATAACAAATCTTGAATACTCGGCGCAACCCATACATAAATCGCAGGAACCAACATAGTTAGAGTGGCGAATATAGACAAATAAATTACTGTCGTCATACTGGAATCTTCAATCACTAAAGTCTTGACCAGCAACTTGGATACTGCAAATAACGGTGCAGATAACAAAACAGCCAGAGCGCCAAGATTCAATACTTGTGAACCTGGTCGAATAATGATTAGTACACCTACAAAACCAATGACGATCGCAAGAACTCGAGTCCAGGTGGCCTTTTCATGTAAAAATAATATCGCACCAATCGCTGCAAATATGGGCGATGTAAAATTCAGCGCGGTAGCTTCCGCTATTGGAATACGTGTTATCGCAAAAAACCACAGCATTACGCCCAACGCATGAACAAAACCTCGCAATGCATAACGGGGTAAATGTCTGGTCCTCAGCATTGAGAATTTATTACGAGGAATTAGCGGAATTAGAATAATGATACTAATCAAGTAGCGCAGAAAGGCTGCTTCAACGGCGGGCATATTGCTGCCCACATAGCGTATGCTTGCAATAAAGAATACAAAAAATAATCCAGATAGAACGACCCAGAGAAGTCCCTTGGCAGTGTTATTCAAACAGTCCTGCCATGCGCTGCTCGGTAAGCTTAAGACAATTTAGCTTCTCTTCCCGGCTCATAATCATCCAGTCACGAATTTCATCTTGATGGCGATAACAACCTTCACATATTCCTTCATTACTTAACGTACAGATAGAAATGCAAGGTGATGGAACACTCTGATCGAATTGACGAACAGGTCGATTCGTGCGGCGAGATCTACGCGTTTCACTGTCTGTTTGATCAGTCATTTTCTATACCACAAATGGTTTTTATGCCGGCGACGCTCCATTGGTAGGCCGCTCGAACTTGCTCACTGACATGTCTAATTCTAAAGGAATCATGCACCAATCCTTCAGCATGCAGTAAGTGAGTGTTTGTACCAGCTTTTTCCAATGCGGCATAATAATACCTGGCATCATCCAACAATGGATCGAACTCAGCGGCAACTATCCAGGTTGGTGGCAACCCCGAAAAATGCGTCGCCGACAAGGGTACAGCATAGCTGTCCAGTACCGATTTACCCAAATAATTTAACCAACACCACTTTAGCGCTTCAAAAGTTAGTATTGGACCATCGCGCTGATCGAGCCAACTTGGCAAGGGTTCGCCATAATGTAGTGCCGGATAGATCAGCATTTGGCCCGCTGGCATCTCCTGCTCATTGTCTCTGATCATATGACTGACAGCTGCGCAAAGATTGCCACCGGCACTATCACCGTAAAGTGCAATACGCAGCGCATCGATCCCATAGTCGCTGGCATTGTTTCGCACATAATGATAAACCGCACAGGCATCTTGCAAAGCTGCTGGATAAGGATTCTCCAGACCAAGGCGATAGTCCACGGAAATCACCGTCACCCCGGCATCCCGCGCCAGGTCCGCGGCCCAGTTGTGATGCGTATCCAGCCCGCCAATAAACCACCCTCCGCCATGCAGGAATAAACAGCAAGGTTGATCTGGTTGCGCATTATTTCTATAAATACGCAGAGGAATTTTTCCATCTGCACTATCTACCGTTGCATCAGTAATAATCAATTGATGCGGCTGGGGGTTCTCAATGAAATCGATAAGGCGTCTGTAACGTTTTCGATAGTTTTCCGGATCCGCAAGTTCTACGCCTTTTAAAGGTTCAAAATTGTTACAAGCATGGACAAAATCCTGCATTTCCTGCTCGAGTATCATGGATTTATTTCTGATTTATGAAGCTAAAGGGTTAAAAAACTGGCGGCCATTGCGAGTTTGCTTGATGTAATCCAGCAACTGTTCATAGTCCAGGGGATTATCGGCGAAGTTTATTTTCTCGGCATTCACCATCAATAATGGCGCGCGATTGTAGCTTAAAAAGAAGCGGGCGTAGGAATCTACCAGTTGCTCCAGATATTCATAGCTCACCTGTTGCTCAAAACCCACCCCTCGCTTACGTATTCGCTCCATAAGGATGTCTACAGGAGCTTGAAGAAACACCACCAGATCTGGCACCGGCGTTTCTGGCGCAAGCGTCTTATATACCTGCCGATATAAGTCTAACTCATCATCATCGAGGTTCAGTTCCGCAAATAACAGGTCCTTTTCAAGAAAAAAATCAGACACCCACGTCGGCCTGAACATATCTCCCTGTTTTAGCTGTTTTAGTTGTTTGGCTCTTTGAAACAAAAAATACAACTGAGTAGGCAACGCATATTGTCGAGGAGAGCCATAAAATCGCTCCAAAAACGGGTTTTCTGCGGGTAATTCAAGTAATGCTTCCCGACGCAGACTTTGGGCCAGTTTTCTTGTCAGGGTGGTTTTCCCTACACCTATTGGGCCCTCAATGACGATATAGCCCGGCATGTTCTTAAATTTCTGGGTTCGATGCATCAAATCTTTCTGTTAACGATAAATAATAGAGGGGATTTTAACCCGGATGACAGATTTCGTTTGGTCGCCTATACTCGGCCGCCTGCGCCACAGTGCGACTCGTTTATTCTAATTTAGAAGCTCTGCTCAGTCCGCAAGCTTATATGAAGACTTCAATAATTACCCTGAGAAAATCGCCATGTACTACAGTATTGTGGGAACCGACCATGAAAACAGTCTTGCTAACCGTTTAAGCGTGCGTGAGCAGCATGTTGCTCGCTTAAAAGAGCTTGATACAGCCGGTCGTTTATTACTAGCGGGCCCCTCCCCTGCCATTGATAGTGACGACCCAGGCCAGGCTGGTTTTACAGGTAGTATTATTGTAGCGGAATTTGACAGTCTTGAAGCGGCACAAAGTTGGGCCAACGCTGACCCCTACATTGCCGCAGGGGTTTATAGCAATGTAGAGGTAAAACCATTCAAAAAAGTTTTACCCGCTTCTTAGAAAAATTACTTCCTTACTCCTCAAATGATTTCAAGCACATGAACAGCCCTATTATTTTGTCAGAAATACCGCCTGGCGAAGCTTTTCTTACAGACCAGGTCATTCTGGTTACCGGGGCTGGCGCAGGCATTGGCCGCGAGATATGTCTGCAAGCGGCTCGCGCTGGTGCTGCGCTCATCTTGCTGGATAAGAATCAGCGGGCATTGGATACGCTTTACGATGAGATTGTTAAGAACGGTGGTGCAGAGCCCGTTCAAATAACCGAGGACTTATCCAAAACAGAGCCTGGCCAATGGCCGTTGTTATGCGACCAGATTAATGCCACATTTGGGAAATTGGACGGACTAATCCATTGTGCCGCCGAGGCCATGCCGTTAACGCCGCTGGAACACACTGGCATTAACGATTGGCATAAAGCCATACAATCCAATGTGACCAGCCCGTGGCTACTCACAAAGGCTCTGCTACCCCTTCTACGACATTCAACAGGAGCCTCGATAATATTTTCCAGTGGTGAGGCTGCCCGACAAGGTAAAGCCTACTGGAATATAACCGGCGTTGCCTGGGGCGCATTGGATAGTCTTGTAGGCATATGGCATGAGGAACTCGAAGCTAATGATCACATTCGGATAAACAGTCTAGATCCCGGTGCGGTGAACACATCCATGCGTAGCCGATCATTTCCGGCCGAAGATCCTGCACAAATTAACTCGGTTGAAGTTGCCGCTGCCGCTTACTTATTTCTGCTTAACGAAAAGAGTAATGAACTATCCGGCCAGCGGTTAACGCTGAATAAAGACAAACTAACCATTAGTCACCGTTAGACCGAAATCTTGCCAACCCTGAGGATTTCAAGACAAATCAGGCAATCTGATTGGTCGATAAATTAAAATACCGTATCTGAATATCATCTGAGATGATAAGGCTATTCTAGAACTGACAAATAGAGTTAGAAATGACGCCAACCATAAACATTGCCCCCTGTTTAAAAACGAACCCGAAACCTGGTTTGCCGTTGATCAGTCGATTGGCGAGGCGTGTGAAAAAACAGGTGGGTTTTTAGTCACCGGGCTGCCGCTGCTGATCGATCCAATGGCAGGATGAACCAGGCTTACAGATTCAAACACCCGATGGGACATGGCTCGGAATTCCCAGTATTTGCGACGGTTTTTCGATCCACCTGGGCGAGACAATAAAGTCACAATCCTCTGGTCGAATGCGCGCGACACCGCATCGTGTCTACGGCACTGGGAAGACTCACCAATCAATGGTCTTCTTCATCGAACCGAATTTGTTTGACAGCATTAAACCATTTAGTTTAAAACCGAACGAACCACGAGCCGATGATGAGGATACCTACGCAGCGTCCATGCTCAACACCCTGCGCAAAACTGGCCGTGCCTGAAGAGATAGTTTCTCCCGATTCTGCTGCCACATAACGCATGCATGTAACCCTGCTACCAAAGCATTTCACATTTTGTCGGCTTTAGATGCTAGTGAGCCATGTAGTAAGTCAGGTAATATGATCGACTGATTTACAACAATGGTATTCCGGTGAAATCGAATAATCAACAACGCCCCAACATACTGGTCATCCAGGCCGACCAGTTAGCAGCAGGTTTTCTCTCGGCCTATCACAATCCAATCGCCGTTACACCTCATATCGATTCGTTGGCGAGTTCGGGCGCTGTGTTTGACTCGGCTTATTGTAATTTCCCATTATGTGCACCATCACGGTTCTCGATGATGTCGGGCCAGCTAGCATCAACAATTGGTGCTT
Organism: Parasphingorhabdus sp.; assembly: GCA_047615875.1. Classification (GTDB taxonomy): domain Bacteria; phylum Pseudomonadota; class Gammaproteobacteria; order Arenicellales; family CAJQKF01; genus JBLHGU01. Next base: position 3,977 of record JBLHGU010000035.1, on the reverse strand, counting down.
ATGACAATGGTGCCGAATTCCCTTCTTCGATTCCGACCTTTGCGCATTATTTGCGCGCACTGAACTATCAGACAGCTTTGGTTGGCAAGATGCATTTTGTTGGGGCCGACCAGCTACATGGATTCGAACAACGCTTAACTACGGACATTTATCCAGCCGATTTTGGTTGGACCGGGGACTGGAGCGAAGCGCAATCCGGTCACTCAAACGACAAGGTTACCTTTACAGGTGCAGGTGTCTGCTTGAACAATATGCAGATGGCCTATGACGCAGAGGTTTGCCATCGCGCCGAGCGTAAACTTTATGATCTGGCCAGTGGCACCGACGAACGGCCGTTCATGCTATTCACCTCAATTACCCATCCACACGATCCTTACCAATGTTTACAGGAACACTGGGACTTATATCGCCACGACGATATCGATATGCCGAAAGTTGGTACCCTGCCGGAAGAAGCAACAGATCCATATAGTAAACGCCTACGCACCCAGTATGGTTTAGAGGACTTTGAACCTAGTGAAGAGCAAATACGCGTCGCAAGGCACGCATACTATGGTTCAGTGAGTTATGTCGATGACATGATCGGCAGATTACTCGCAGTGCTACGCAAAACGGGCATGGATAAGAACACGATTATTGTTGTAACCAGTGATCATGGCGACATGATGGGTGAACGCGGATTATGGTACAAAAAGTCCTTCTTTGAAGCCTCCTGCAAAGTCCCGATGATTATCAGCGGACCGGGGATTGAGGAAAAACGAATCGAGTCGAATGTCTCATTGGTTGACCTGTTACCAACGTTAATTGATATTGCCGCAGAAGAACACCAGGCTTCGCCCTTAGTCGAAGATATTGAAGGCCGAAGTCTGTGGGGTCTGGCAAACGGCAATGATACGCAGTGGGATAATACGGCCTACAGTGAAAACTTGGCGGAAGGTTGCAAAGCGCCTATTCTGATGGTGAAAAAAAACAAGTTGAAATACGTCACCAGCGGTATCGACCCGGAGCAGCTGTTTGACCTTGCCACTGACCCAGATGAACTCGTTAACCTGGCCGGAAACCCTGACCATCTCAGTGAACAACAACAGTTGTCACAGTTAGCCACACAGAAATGGGATATGCCTATACTCAATGAGCAGATAAAACTCAGCCAGGCCCGGCGTCTGTTTCTCAAACAGACTTTGCAGATTGGCGAGACAGCGAATTGGGATTATGCCGCGCCGGATCAGATTGTAGAGCATTGCCTGCGAGGCCCTACAATATACAATCAGTGGGCTTACGGTGGATCACTTGGCCTGCACACTCCTGGCAACATTGAGCAGGACTGACACTTTTAACGATGACATCAAAAATGTCTATTTATTAAGCTAAGCCTGACGAAAGCACTCGTCTTTGTTTCTGTTTACATAAAACATTGAGGCGAGTGACAACGATGACATCCCGACTAGTCCAACTGCCGCGATCATAAAATCTTGCGCCCCTCCTGCGGCTACCAAAACGCTACCTGCAACACCGCCCACGCCCATTTGCAATGCCCCAGCAATTCCGGCACCCGTGCCGGCATGCCGCCCCGACGCAGCCACCGCACCCACCGAGGTATTGGCAACTATCAAACCATTGCTGAATCCGAACAGACAGCCTGGGATTATCAGAGACAGAATATGAGTCATGCCCATCGCATTGGCGGCGAAAAAACCAATGACAGCCACGAGGTTGATGCTACAACCCAATAATGAGGCACGCTCCAGCCCCAAATTCAGGAAATAGTAACGATTGAGCGCATTGCCAATAACATAGCAAACAGGCGTTAATGAAAACCCAAGGCCGAATTCCATGCTAGTGAATCCGAGATTGCTGTACTGATAGGGCAATAGCCCGGTCAGGGAAAAGAACATGCCAGATTGCATGGCAGTTGTCATGGCAAAGCCCAGAAATATCCGATTTCCTAGCACTACCCGATAAGCTTGCCAGATTGTATGAGAATGCACCAACGAACGGTCTACTAATGTCTCCCGCAACAAGTACAGAGACGATACCAAAGACAACAGACCGGCCAGGGACATGATTAGCATGGTACCTCTCCACCCCATATAGGTGACGACAATACCGCCAAACGCCAGGGACAATGCCGGGATGACTGCCATTATGGTTTGCACCAAAGACATGTACCGCGCTGCCTCAGACCGCTTAAAGCAATCGTTAATGATAGCTCGGGCCATAGAAAAACAGGCGGCGGCCCCTATACCCTGAACCACTCGAAAACCTGTCACCCAGTCCACGCTATTGGCCAGATATCCGCCCGCACCACCCAGGGTGTAGAGCAATGCGCCAACCATCATTACCGGACGCCTGCCCACCTGGTCAGACAGTCGTCCGAAATACAATTGCCCGAGCGATATTGCTATCAGATAACCGGTGATGAGTAACTGAACGGCATCGTCCGTAGCATTAAACTGTTGCTTAATCAGTGGTAACGCAGGGCTCAACATGGTTATACCCATCACTGATACTGCAGATACCAGGGCGAAATACCACAACGGTGGCGACCATGAATATTTTGGGGTGGAACTATCCATGGTTAAGGCTTTGCACAACTGGCTGAATCAAATTGACTAAATCCTTCTTTTTATTGGAAATTTTTCGACAGTTTCAACACTCACATCGGCGGTATTGTGTACGCATAACGGGCGAAATATCCGGCTGCATGAGATTGTTATACGGTTCATTGGAATTCTTACAAATTTTCGCATTTCATGATTGCCCTGGGTCGAGATCCAGTACTCCATTGCCACAAGGTTCCGTTACTCAGCGCAATAGTACTGCTGCTTCCCGCCGCGACAGCACTAGCCGTTCTCATTACCTGTTTTGGGTCAAGTCCTTCATGCCTCCCCCAAACCCACAAACTTCCGTCACGCTTGATCGCAAGCGAATGGCTGCTGCCAGTCGCAATTAAATTTACCTCGCCGATAATGAACCCCCACTCTATTGCCTTGTCGCCAAAACCATGTCTACCTAACGGACCGTATATGTTTCCGCCTGTTCCCCACACAGTGCCGTCCCACTTAAGTATTAACGCGTGACCAGTATGCGAAACAACCTGAATTACATTGTTAGCCGTTTGTACATAATTCTCGGATGCAGCGAGTTTGCCATCACCATATTGTCCTCGATGAGCGCGCCCGTATACAAAAAGTTCTCTTTCACGAGTAACATAATAGTTAGCACTGTCACCAACTGACGCAGTGAGAATGTTAGTCGCAATTTCCCTTGGTTCTCCGGCGATATCTTCTCCGAACCCGAGAAGGTTATTCGTATTAAACTGCACTAAGGTGCTGTCATCTCGTATTGCAAACAAACCTGACCGACCCGCGTAGAATGATTTAACTTCATCAGTCAGAACTATTGAATTGTCGGGGTTATCACTCCATGCTAAAAGCTCACCATCCTCCGTTAGAGCATAACTATTGTTTTTTCCAACGCCTACTTGCCTTATTCCAGACATGCGTTTCTCAGGAGCATCAGAGTCGTTCCATTCAAAAACACTATCGCCGCATAACGCTAGAAAGCGATCATAGTAGGCGGCTAGTGGAGGCCCAGAACTATCAGCAGCAACAGGTACCGTGACTCCCAGGCTCCATATAAACGCTATAAAAAACACTTTACTCATAAGAACTGCCTCTATGTTACGGCGTCCATGTTTCTCGGAATTTGATTTGCTGTATAACGCTTTTAATAACTAAAAAATGAAGCGTTGTGAGGGACGAGCGATGCATTATCTTGTCCATGTCGGTTAGATTGTTAGGCATTATCAGTTTTTGCACAACAGTCACCATATATTTTTTTACTTTCACAGGGGCATAAAGATAATTAGTGCTAATAGTCTCAATTCCGAACTACGGTTTGTTTAACTACTAGCAGATTATCACAGTGGAAAATTGATGCGACTGTTCCCAGTAAAATTCGGGCATAATTGCTAA
>JBLHGU010000034.1:0-37351 GCA_047615875.1 Parasphingorhabdus sp. | reverse complement strand
GGTCATAACGGTAGCGAGGAAATGTTGCACGAAACCAGAGGAAGAAAAAGGCTACAGCGGAGGTCTTAAAGAAAAACCAGAAGAAACCCGGCAACCAGGTAAAGGGAGCCACATCGAATAATGGCTGCCAGCCACCAAGAAACATAATTGCTGTTAATGCCGCAATTAGAATCATATTGGCATATTCAGCCAGGAAGAATATCGCGAATGCCATGCCGGAATACTCTACGTGGAAACCAGCTACAATTTCCGACTCGCCCTCAGCCACATCAAAAGGCGCACGGTTAGTTTCGGCAACACCGGCAATAAAGTAGACGATAAACAACGGAAATAGCGGTATAAAATACCACTGATGCATTCCGCCAGATTGATTCAATATTATTTGTTGTAAATTTAAGCTGCCCGCCGCCATTAACACACCGACCAACGCAAAACCCATGGCAATTTCGTAGGCAACGATTTGTGCAGCCGATCGCATTGCACCTAAAAAGGCATACTTGGAGTTAGATGCCCAACCAGCAATAATAACTCCATACACGCCAAGAGAGGTTAGCGCCAAAACATACAACAGGCTGGCGTCAATGTTGGCCAAAACCCAGGTATCGGTAAAAGGCACAACTGCCCAAGCTGCTAAAGACGGCGCCAGTGCCAGCATAGGAGCAATACGAAACAAATATTTATTGGATGCTGACGGAGTAATGATCTCTTTAAACATCAGTTTAATAGCATCGGCTATGGGTTGTCCCCAACCGCGATAACCCACCCTATTGGGCCCAATGCGTACCTGCATGTAACCAATAACCTTACGTTCTGCGAAGGTAAAATACGCCACAGCAATCATTAGCGGAACTACGATGGCAACAATCTTCAGAACAGTCACTATCACTAGCCTGAGCATTTCAGGCAGCAACATCCAGAAACTGAAAAATAACTCCATCTAGACTTCCTCCACCATTACACGCGTGGTGAATCCTAGTGTAGCCGTCTCTTTATAACCTGAAGGAATGTATACACAATTTACCGGTACGCGATCATCTGCTTCAACTTTGATACTGATACCGACTCCCTCTGGAGTTACGATATTCATCAAGGTATCGTTGCGCAGACCAAACTGCTCAAGTTGAGATGGATTCATCCCAGCTTTGGGTTTCAATGGATTATCACGAGTGGATTGCAGTGCTGGAGAGCGTCGTACCAAACCGTCAACTCGATAAAGTGGCACATCCATCACTCGATGAAATTCATCAGCACCCGCACCGTGATCATCCTGGTCTGGCTCAGACAGCTGGTAAACTGCAGAGGTGGTTGGTGCATGAGAATGATTCACCAACCCCATTTCAGACTGCACATCACTTATCTCCAGATAATCGAAGCCGCTTAACCCCAGTTCGTTACCGAGAACACGTAATACTTTCCAGCCCGGCCGGGCCTCCCCTTTGGGAGTTACTGCTGCATTAAATTTCTGCGACATACCTTCAAGATTAACAAAACTACCAGCCATTTCAGTAAAAGGCGTGATTGGCAGAACGACATTGGCATCGTTCATTGCTTCGTTATGAAAGGCTGAGAATGAAACTACAAAGTCAGCTTTCTTTAGTGCTTCACAAAGAACTGCACCCTGACATGCATCAAGCTCAGCATCAACACCATAAAGTATATAAGCACTACGCGGATTGGCAACCATATCAGCAGCATTAGTGCCTGTGACATCGGTTTCGCCTGAATGTGGTCCGCGATGAGGCACACAGCCGGTTAACCAGGCGCCTGCGCTATTACCTTCACAAAGTGAGATTAGAGCACATCCTGTTTGTTCAGCAATCCATTGTGATAATTGACGTAGAACAGAACTGCGTCGGTGTTGAGCCGCTTCAAGACCCAGAACCAAGACGGCTTCAGCTGCCTCGGCTGATAACGAATCAGCTATTTGTTTTTGCTCGGCATTATCTTCCACCGTAGCAGCCCAGCTGGCAAAGCCTGAGGGCAACGTAACTTGCTTGATTGCTGCAACACATTCAGCAACGCGAGCCAATTGGCCCGGAATAGAGGCGGGATCAACACCACCCATCCCCTGGGTATCAAAATTAAAATGATAATCGAGCGAATTTATCTTATAAATCTGCCCACCGTTCAGACCAGCCTGTCTAACCCGAAGTCCGAGTAGGGGTTGATCTTTTCGAATATTAGAACCAACTAAAAGTACCGAACGGCAGGAATCTATCTTGCTAATCGGCATACTACTGCCAGGGAAGTTTGCACTTTTTTCGTCATCGGAAAAGTCGATCTGACGAAGACGATGATCGATATTGCCACAACCAATCGAACGAACCAGTTTCTGGAATAGAAACATTTCTTCATTTGATGCGATCGGGCTAATTAAACTACCAATCGATGAATCACCGTGTTCTTTGCGAACCTTATCAAGACCCTGCAAAACTTTAGTAAATGCTGTCTTCCAATCAGTGACTTCCCAATGGTCACCAGACTTCAATAATGGTTGGGTCAGTCTTTCTTCGCTATTGACCGCTTCGTAACTAAATCTATCTCGATCAGCTATCCAGCAATCGTTAACCTGATAATTATCTCGTGGCACAACGCGCTTAACTTCATTTCTCAATGTCTGCACATGCAAATTGCTGCCAAGGCAATCGTGTGGACTCACACTGTCATGATTTGTTAATTCCCAGGGTCTCGCAGAATATCTGGATGGCTTTGAAGTCAGGGCACCCACGGGGCACAAATCAATCATGTTACCGGAAACTTCAGAATCCACGGTCTGGCCATCAATCGTGCCAATTTTAGTATGTTCGCCACGACCTACAGCACCCAATTCCATGGCACCGGCAACTTCTTCACCGAAACGCACACAGCGGGTACAGTGGATGCAACGGGTCATCGATGTTTCAATCAGCGGCCCTATATCTTTGTCTTCCACGACGCGTTTCTTTTCTGTGAAACGGGATATATCTTTGCCGTAGCCTAACGCCTGATCCTGCAAAGGGCATTCACCGCCCTGATCACAAATAGGGCAATCGAGGGGATGGTTAATCAGCAGGAATTCCATGGTTCCTTTTTGTGCTTCAACAGCACGTTCTGAATTGGTGGAAACCTTCATGCCATCCATCACTGGTGTTGCACAGGCTGGCATTGGCTTGGGAGCCCGTTCAATATCTACCATGCACATGCGACAGTTCGCCGCGATGCTGAGCTTCTCGTGATAACAGAATCGTGGGATATAAATTCCGGCAGCATCCGCTGCTTTTATCAGCATGGTGCCGTCGGCAACTTCGATTTGCTTACCGTCGATTTCTATTGTTGCCATAGTCCTGTACTGTTAAAAGCTACGCTGCTGCAGCGGTTTTAATCATCGCTGCAAACTCGTGTCGATAGTGTTTCATGAAACTTTGCACCGGCCAGGCAGCCGCATCGCCCAAGGCGCAAATAGTTCGACCTTCAATTCGATTTGCCATGTCTACTAACAGGTCCAGGTCTTCCATATGACCTTTGCCGTTGCGGATTCGTTTTATTACTCGGTACAACCAACCAGTGCCTTCACGGCAAGGCGTGCACTGACCACAAGATTCCTCGTGGTAGAAATAGGAAATACGTTCCAGCATTCTTACCATGCAAGTAGTTTCATCCATCACAATGACAGAACCCGCGCCTAACATGGACCCCGCTTTTACCAGCGAATCGTAGTCCATATTGGCTTGCATAATTTTGTCAGCCGGCACAACCGGAACCGAAGAACCACCAGGTATTACGGCCTTTAACTGGTGCCCATCTCGAACACCACCGGCCATTTCCAGAAGTTCACGAAACGGCAGCCCAAGCGGCACTTCAAAATTACCCGGATTATTTACATGACCGGAAACTGAAAATACTTTAGTGCCACCGGCATTTTCAACACCAAGATCTTTGAACCACTGCCCGCCTTTTCGCAAAATGGCAGGAGCAGAGGCCAGAGTCTCGGTGTTATTTATAGTTGTTGGTTTGCCGTACAGGCCAAATTGAGCTGGAAACGGTGGTTTAAAGCGTGGTTGGCCTTTCTTGCCTTCAAGAGATTCAAGCAACGCTGTCTCTTCGCCACAAATGTAGGCGCCGGCGCCGAGGTGGCTATACATATCGAAGCTAATTCCCGACCCATTAAGGTTCTCACCTAACAGACCAGCGGCTCTAGCTTCCTCTATTGCTGCCTCACAACGCTCGTAGGGTTCCCAGAATTCACCGCGAATGTAGTTGTAACCCACCGTAGCCCCAATAGAGAAACCACAAATTGCCATACCTTCAATTAACGCATGGGGATTAAACCTGAGAATATCGCGATCTTTAAATGTACCCGGCTCACCTTCGTCGGAATTACATACAATATATTTTTGACCAGGCGCTTTTCGTGGCATAAAGCTCCACTTCAAACCAGGCGGAAAACCTGCTCCGCCGCGCCCTCTCAAGCCAGACAGCTTGATTTCATCAATGATTTTTTCCGGTGTCCATTCACCAGCAATAATTTGCTTCCAGGAAGAATATCCACCAGTACTCTGATAGGCCTCAAGGGTCCATGGCTTTTCAACACTCGGATCCGGTAAGCAAACTCTTATTTCTTTTGGGTTCATTCCAGGCTGTCCAGTATTTGATCGATTCGCTCTGGGTTAAGATTTTCAAAGTAGTCTTTACCAATCTGCATCATCGGTGCTCCACCGCAGGCGCCCAGACATTCTACTTCCTTGATACTGAATTTCTTATCCGAGGTCATCTCACCTGGGCCAATGCCAAGTTTTCGCTTCAAGTGATCGAGCACATCATCTGATCCACAAATCATGCAAGAGATATTGGTACATACATTTACTTTGTGGCGCCCTACTGGATCGTGGTCGTACATAGAATAGAAGGTTGCCACCTCCATTGCACGAACCGGTGGAATGTCCAGAATACCAGCCACATGGGTAACTAACTCTCTAGTTAGGTAGCCATGCTCTTCCTGAGCAATGCGCAGAGAAGCCATTACCGCAGAACGTTTTTGTTCCGGCGGGTATTTGCTAATCTCACGGGCGATTTCCGTCATTGAATTGTCAGATAACATGATTTAAGTCTCTCGCTACCGATCAACTTCGCCAAAAACAATATCCTGAGTACCAATAATCGCCACCATATCGGAGATCATATGCCCTCGAGACATCTCATCCAGAGCCGCAAGATGCGCAAATCCAGGAGCTCGAATTTTTACTCTGTAAGGTTTATTGGCACCGTCAGATATCATATAGATACCAAACTCACCCTTAGGCGCTTCCACCGCGGAATAAATTTCTCCCTCAGGCACACAGTATCCTTCAGTAAACAGCTTGAAGTGGTGAATCAATGATTCCATATCATTTTTCATGTCTTCCCGTGAAGGTGGTGCAACTTTATAGTTGTCCAACATTACTGGGCCAGGATTCTTACGCAGCCAATCAACACACTGTTTGGCAATGCCGTTGGATTGTCTCATTTCCTCTATGCGCACCAGATATCGGTCGTAACAGTCGCCGTTAGTTCCAATTGGTATGTCAAAATCCATATCGGCATAGGCCGCATAGGGCTGCATTTTTCTTAAGTCCCAGGCTATACCGGAACCTCGAATCATTGGACCAGTGAAACCGAGAGCCCTGGCACGCTCAGGAGTGACAATACCAATGTCAACTGTTCGTTGTTTCCAGATTCGGTTATCTGTCAGTAAGGTTTCATATTCATCTACGCAGCCAGGGAAACGACTCAGGAATGACTCAATAAAATCCAGCAGTGATCCCTGTCGATTCTCGTTGCGTTCTTTGGTGGATTTCTCATCGTGCCATTTTGATTTCTCGTACTGAGGCATTTGATCGGGCAAATCACGATAAACACCGCCTGGGCGATAATAAGTAGCGTGCATTCTTGCGCCAGATACTGCCTCGTAGCAGTCCATCAAATCTTCGCGCTCACGAAATGCGTATAGGAATACGGTCATCGCGCCAACATCCAGCGCATGGGCGCCCAACCATAATAGATGGTTAAGAATACGAGTTAGTTCGTCAAACAGCGTGCGAATAACCTGAGCTCGAATGGGAGCTTCAATGCTGAGCATTTGCTCAATCGCACGAACATAGGCATGTTCGTTACACATCATTGACACATAGTCGAGTCGATCCATATAACCAATACTTTGACTATATGGCTTGCTCTCGACAAGTTTTTCAGTACCACGATGAAGCAATCCAATATGCGGATCAACTCGCTCTATCACCTCACCATCCAGCTCCAGGACGATCCGCAGCACACCATGGGCTGCCGGATGCTGAGGCCCAAAATTCATGGTGTAGTTACGTATTTCTGCCACCGAAGCCCTCCTCTCTGATCACTCGTGGCACCAGAACCCTGGGTTCAATGCTCACTGGTTGGTAGATCACCCGCTTCTTTTCTTCGTCATAGCGCATTTCAACATGCCCAGACAAGGGGAAATCCTTACGGAATGGATGGCCAATAAAGCCGTAGTCAGTTAACAACCGACGTAAATCTGGGTGCCCCTGAAATATGATGCCATACATATCAAACGCTTCTCGTTCGAACCAGTTTGCTACTGGCCAAATATCGACCACTGAGGCAATCACCGTATGATCCTGCTCTAAACGACAACGTACCCGAATACGGGTATTGTGTTTCATAGACAGCAAATGATAGACCACCGCCAGTTTTGGGCTTACATCGAATCTTACGTCTGGGGAATGGTCTTCATCGCCATAAGCACCGTAATCAACACCGCAGAGGTCAATTAATTGCTCAAAACCCAGTGCTTCGTCATCACGCAGCGTTGTTAGCACCGTAGTAATAAATGCAGGTTGAACCTCAATACTTAACTCCTCGATCTGGACAACGCTACTGGTCACCCAATCTCCACAGGTAGTCTTAATGCGTTCAGCGAGTTGTTCCAGCTCGAACATCTAAGCGACGTCCCTTCTGGCAATTGTATTGGTGCGTTTAATCTTTTTCTGTAACTGCAAAATTCCATAAATTAGTGCCTCAGCAGTAGGCGGACAGCCTGGCACATAAACATCTACAGGAACGATACGGTCCGAACCGCGCACAACAGAGTAGGAGTAATGATAATAACCACCACCATTAGCGCAGGAACCCATGGAAATAACCCACCGCGGCTCAGGCATCTGGTCGTAAACTTTACGCAATGCAGGCGCCATCTTATTAGTCAGGGTGCCAGCTATAATCATAACATCTGACTGCCGGGGACTTGGTCGAAACACCATACCAAATCGATCCAGATCATAGCGTGCGGCACCAGCTTGCATCATCTCCACTGCACAGCATGCGAGACCAAAAGTCATTGGCCACATAGAACCCGTTCTGGCCCAATTTATTAATTCATCTAGCCGAGCAGTTGCCCAACCTTCTTGCAATACACCTTCTATCGACATGATTTAGCTCTCACTCCCATTCTAGCGCACCTTTTTTCCATTCATAGATAAAGCCTACGACCAGAACTAACAGAAATACAACCATCGCCATAAATCCAAACATGCCTATCTCGTCCAGCACAACAGCCCATGGAAATAGAAAGGCAATTTCAAGATCAAAAACAATGAACAGAATGGCCACCAGATAATAGCGCACATCAAATTTCATGCGCGCTTCTTCGAAAGCTTCAAAGCCACATTCATAAGGCGATAGCTTTGCTTCGTCAGGCTTATTAGGGCCCAACAGAAGGCCCGCGCTAAACGCGACAATTCCGATTCCGAAGGAAATTCCCAGGAACAGTAGGATAGGAAAATAGGTTTCTAGCATATACTCAGGCGATGTGAAAATCCTGAAAACCAAATCTGAATAGATTGGTTGGACGGTGCGAAATTTTATTGAATAAGCAGCGTGTAGTCAAGGCAAAGTCGTATTTATCAAATTTTAAAATGTAACCCGCCATTCTAAACGGGCTTTCCTGCTGCACCTTAAATATGGTGCCGAAGGCCGGACTCGAACCGGCACGGCTCGCGCCACCGCCCCCTCAAGACGGCGTGTCTACCAATTCCACCACTCCGGCAATAAAATTTTTCATAAAATGTTTAAATATAATCTTTACTGGCTATTCGTATCAGGCACTGCAGGCATATCCGATTCCGCTCCCTGAGACTCGGCATCGTTACCAGGAATAGCTGGAACTGGATCCGAACTATTAACCGACGATTCAATCACAGACTCCGTAACAGATTCAAAATTACCCTGCTTTGAATAAATATAGGCCAGGCTTAATCCGGTAGTAAAAAACACTAGAGCAAGAACACTAGTAGATCGGCTCAGAAAATTTGCTGAACCCTGGGCACCAAATAAGGAACCTGATGAACCACTACCAAAAGCCGCACCCATATCTGCGCCCTTGCCCTGCTGCAACAATACCAGCGCTACGATAGCGATAGCTGCTATTAGATGTACAACTGTAAGAATACTAGTAAGCATTAAATACCATCACCCGGCCGCTCTACAAATGGCCAGAAAGTCGTCTGCGTTTAAGGAAGCACCACCAATCAATCCGCCATCAATGTCGGCATTGGCAAATAGCCCTTCCGCGTTATCAGGTTTTACACTACCACCATACAGAATCCTCACGCCATTGGCGATCTCCACATTCCGCTCTGACAATAGTCCCCGAATATAAGCATGCACGGCCTGCGCCTGCTGAGGCGAGGCGGTCATACCTGTTCCAATAGCCCAAACCGGCTCATAGGCCACTACAATTCCTGCGAAAGCGTCGATTCCGGCGGCATCGATTACAGCCTGCAGCTGCGCACCGACTACAGATTCAGTTTGATCGGCCTCTCGCTGCTGAAGCGTTTCACCGACACAAACTATGGGCATCAATCCATGGGATAGAGCGGCGACAGTTTTCTGCCCGACTATCTGACTAGATTCACCATAATAGGCTCGCCGCTCTGAATGCCCAGCTAACACACAACTGGCGCCAACATCTTTTAGCATCGGTGCGGAAATTTCACCGGTATAAGCACCGTCAGCATGATAGTCAAGATTTTGACCACCAACGGCAACCACACTGTTAGTTGTATTCGATATGACTTCAGACAAATAAATTGCCGGCGGACATAAAACCACATCAACGGCACCCACATTGGAAGCTGAAGCCGCAACGGATCTGCTTAACTCTGCAGCAAAGGCCGCTGAGCCATTCATTTTCCAGTTACCAGCAACCATGGGCTGACGCATAAACCACTCCTAAGAGAAAAATTCTTTGCTGTCAGAGAAACATCTGGACAGCCGCAAAGGCGCGCGATTATACGCGAATCCTCAGGACTTGGGTATATCCGTTTTAATCTAAAACTCACGCTAACGAATATTTGTTTATGAAGTTGAATTTTTTGGTAAATGAACGCTCTAAAAAATCTCTCTCGAAAGTACCAGTAGGCCAATTTGGCAGTTAGGATCTCATAATTATTGGGTGACAACATCTACGCAATAGCGATTTAGTTCTTTATTTTCGCATTGAACTAATTGGCAATTCTTGCAGTTTGAAAATTTTATACGCCTTGTGAAATAGATACTTAAGCTTAATAATGTGGTCAAATTATCACACTAAATAATATGGGTTTGGAAATGAATGTAGCTAGAAACTCCGCATATAACATATTGATTATCCTAATGTTACTTGCCAGCACAACTCTGTCAGAAGTGTTGGCTGACGGTGCAGGCACCTCATCTAAATGGGATAAGCAGCCCGAACATCTCAGGCAATCACTTGAACTCCTCGAAGCTGAGAAGTACCTCGCAGCAGTCGATGAACTGACTCAGCTACTATCGAATCGAGAAAAGGATGCAGACGTTCTAAACCTGCTGGGATTTAGTCATCGAAATTTGTCAAATTTCGACATTGCTTTGGAATTCTATGAACAAGCACTTGCCGTTGACCCCCAACATAAAGGCGCACTGGAATATCTTGGGGAATTATACCTACAGACTAATCATCCAGATAAAGCTGAAGCTCAATTGGAGAAATTGAGTGATCTTTGCACATTTTGCAAAGAGCGAAAGAAACTACGTAAGGCCCTAAAGAGATATCATTCCAAACAGAGTTGATCGGACAATATCGCGAAAGGCAGAGCAAATGCCCTATCATCCTGAGCCTTGTTAATAGATTTCGCTTATGAATTGCTCGCTGTTTGCACAGTAGCAGCTATAGAACTGGCAAATTCTCTAACCTGATCAGGATGACGGCCTTCCACCATCACGCGGATCAGTGGTTCAGTACCGCTTGAACGAAGCACCACTCTACCCTCCCCATCAAGCAGGCCTTCTACTTTAGCTAGCGCGTCACGCACATTGCTATGGGCCAGAATCTCATTGTTAGAGAGCCTTGCAGAATCCACCCGAACATTCAACATAACCTGTGGAAATTTAACCATTCCACTGACCAGTTCACTCAATGGTCTACCACTTTGCGCCACCTCTGCTAACACTTCGAGGGCAGCAACAATTCCATCACCTGTGGTGCTTTTATCAAGACAAATGATATGCCCAGATGCTTCACCGCCAAGCTGCCAGCCCTTCTCCCTAAGGACCTGTAATACATAGCGATCACCTACATTAGCTCGAATGAAGTCGATCCCTAACTCGCGACAGGCAACTTCCAGACCGAAATTGCTCATTAAGGTACCTGCCAATCCATCACACGCAACGCCAATACGACGTCGGTATCCTGCCATGACGTACAATAGTTGATCGCCATCTACTAGCGCGCCGGTTTCGTCCACCATTACAACGCGGTCGCCGTCACCATCCAGCCCCACTCCCAAGTTCGCGCCATGCTGCTTAACCGCATCACATAATGCTGATGGCTGAGTCGAACCGCAATTGTCATTTATATTGAAGCCATTGGGCTGATTAAATATCGCCACAACCTCTGCGCCTAATTCTTCGAACACATGGGGAGCTATGTCATAGGCTGCGCCATTGGCACAGTCCACCACCAATTTAATGCCTTTCAGGCTGAGTTGAGCGGGAAAAGTACTTTTGCAATACTCTATGTATCGACCTGGCGCATCGGAAAAACGTTCCGCTTTGCCTAATTCGGATGATTCCACCGTAGCGAGGGTCTCCTCCATCGCCTTTTCAATGCGCAATTCAATTTCATCATCGAGCTTGCAACCATTACCAGAGAAAAACTTTATACCATTATCTTGATAGCTGTTATGGGAAGCACTAATAACTATTCCGGCGCTAGCACGAGCAGTTCGGGTTAAATAGGCAATCCCAGGGGTTGGCATTGGGCCAATAAGCGATACATTAACGCCAGCCGCCGACAAACCTGCCTCAAGAGCAGATTCGAGCATATAGCCTGACACCCGGGTATCCTTTCCAATGACCACTTTTGGGCTATCGCTACCTTCGCATAGCACCCGTCCAGCCGCCCAGCCTAGCTTCAATACCTGATCTGGTGTAATGGCACCAGTACCCACTCTGCCACGTATACCGTCTGTACCGAAAAATTTTCTAGTCACAATTTATACTCATGTTGTAATCTGTCATAGCTGCTTGCTCTACCGATTCCCACACCGTTAAAGCCTGCCGCGTCGCCTTAACATCGTGAACACGCAAAATGTTTGCGCCGCGAAATACAGCCTGAAGGGCCAGCCCAACACTAGCCGAAACGCGATCGTTAGTAGGATACCCTAGTAGCTTTGGAATCATTGATTTTCGGGAAAGCCCAGCCAGCACAGGAAAACCACAAGATGCCAGATGTTTCAAATGCGCTAACAACGTAAGATTATGTTGAACTGTTTTTCCAAATCCGAATCCAGGGTCGAGCACAATACGGTGTTTCGGCAAGCCTGCATCAATAAGGTTATTGGCTCTAAGTTGCAGAAAAGATCTAACTTCCGCAACCACATCATCATAATGTGGCGATACTTGCATTGTGCGAGGTTCACCCTGCATATGCATAAGGCAAACAGGCACATCACAATCTACAGCAGCCCTTAGTGAATCTTCACTTTCCATCGCCCGCACATCATTGATCATACCGGCACCGGCCGCCACAGCTGCACGCATAACCACTGCGTCTGATGTATCGATAGATATGGGAATATTCAGCTTTTCAACAAGAGTAGAAATAACTCGCAATACGCGATCCAATTGTCCTCTCGGACTAACTTCCGCCGCACCGGGACGAGTGGACTCGCCGCCAATATCAAGCAAATTAGCACCTTCTTCTGCCAGACGAAGTCCCTGCTCAATGGCTGCATTATGATCAAAAAACTGCCCGCCATCGGAAAACGAATCCGGGGTAACATTAATTATCCCCATAATGGCGACGGTCGACAGATCAACCCGTCTTCCGCCACAATCCAATATGCAATCAGCCACTATCAGATAATTAGGTAACCTCTAATTTAACCGTTGTTATTAGACGGCGTCTCCGGCAGGTTTGTCCATTTTTGGTGCGACACCATCATCATCGGCACTGGAATCTGTTGGCTCACTTGAATCAGCTTTGGGAGGCTCTACTTCCTCTGGTGGAGTTGGTTCGCGACCTGCCATAATGTCATCGATCTGATGAGCTTCCAACGTTTCCCACTCCAATAACGTCGTTGCCATCAATTCGATTTTTTCGCGTTCGGTTTCAATAATATCCCGTGCGCGCTTGTATTGTTCTTCGACAATTCTAGTCACCTCGGAGTCAACTTTGGCGGCGGTTTCATTACTCACATTTTTATGCATACCCATATCGCGGCCAAGGAAGACTTCGGACTCATTGTCGCCATATACACGTGGGCCAAGTAAATCGCTCATACCCCAGTTGGAGACCATCTTTTGCGCCAGGTTGGTGGCATGCTCAAAATCGTTTGATGCACCAGTGGTCATTTGATTCATGAATACTTCTTCTGCGATCCGCCCACCCATAAGCACTGCAATTCTTGCCAGCAAATAATCCCGATTGTGGCTATAACGATCTTCCTCAGGCAATTGCATCGTGACTCCCAATGCCCTGCCCCTGGGAATAATGGTAACTTTGTGCACAGGGTCGGTAAACTTAGCCAACACCTTCGCGACGACAGTATGGCCCGACTCATGGTAAGCGGTGTTTTTGCGCTCTTCCTCAGGCATAACCAAAGTACGACGCTCCACACCCATGATCACCTTGTCTTTAGCACTTTCGAAATCTGCCATATCGACCAACTTCTTGCCATGCCTGGCTGCGAAAAGCGCCGCTTCGTTAACCAGGTTAGCGAGATCTGCGCCAGAAAACCCTGGAGTACCGCGTGCAATAACAGCCGCTTTAACATCATCTGCAAGCGGGACTTTGCGCATATGGACCTTAAGAATCTGCTCACGCCCACGAATATCCGGCAATGAAACATGAACTTGACGATCAAATCGACCTGGTCGTAGTAATGCTGGATCAAGAACATCAGGGCGGTTAGTGGCAGCAATAATAATCAGGCCTTCATGGCCTTCAAAACCGTCCATTTCAACTAATAACTGATTCAGTGTTTGCTCGCGCTCGTCATTACCACCGCCAAGACCTGCACCACGTTGACGCCCTACGGCATCAATTTCATCGATGAATATTATGCAGGGAGCGCTTTTCTTCGCCTGCTCAAACATATCGCGAACTCTTGAAGCACCGACACCAACAAACATTTCCACAAAATCCGAACCGGAAATGGTAAAAAACGGCACTTTTGCCTCACCAGCAATGGCTTTGGCGAGTAGAGTTTTACCTGTACCGGGACTGCCGGTCATTAGTATGCCCTTTGGAATACGGCCACCGAGTTTCTGAAACTTACTCGGATCACGAAGGAAATCGACTAACTCCTCAAGCTCCTCCTTAGCTTCATCAATACCTGCGACATCTTCAAAAGTAATATTATTTTTATCTTCAGTCAGCATTCGCGCACGACTTTTGCCAAAACTCATGGCACCACGGCCACCGCCACCCTGCATCTGTCGCATGAAGAAAATCCACACGCCAATAAGTAATAATAGCGGGAACCAGTTGATAAGAATATGCATCAAAAGAGAAGGAGATTCTTCTTTCTGGCCAACAATGATAACCTCATGCTTGATCAAATCATCGATCAGTTTAGGGTCGCCAGGATTATAGGTAACGAAACTATGGTTGGTAGCAGTTGTCCCCGTAATAGTCCGTTCATCAATCTCGACACGATCAACACGCCCCCCGTAGACGTCATTTAGAAAGGTTGAGTACTCAATCTCTTGAGATTTGGTCGCTTCGCTCGGTGTGAAATTGTTAAATACAGCCATTAATACCATGGCTATAACCAACCAAAGAACCAAATTTTTAGTCAAATTATTCAAGAAAATACCTCATTGCGCATTGAATTCCTGCTGCGTTATCCAGATCCGACATTCGAAATACTACATTAGCAGTGCCTGCAATATGGCCCCGCCCTCTAGAAACTTCAAGATGCCGTTGGTAATTTTTTTCCAGCGTCATATAGACGGGGACCCATTATACCCTTTCGCTACCAAATAAATCTCTCGACTCTGCGCCCTGGAAGCTTCTGGCTTACGAATATTTACACTTCGAAAGCAACGTTTAAGCTCATCAGTAAGTGGTTTAATCTCTCCACCCTCAAATGCCTTTATAGCAAAAACACCAGATGACTTCAGCACATTTTGTGCAAAACCCAACGCCGCTTTTATTAACTCCATGGACCGAGCCTCATCGACAGCCCTCACGCCACTATGATTCGGTGACAAATCAGACAATACCAAATCCACCCTACCCCCAGCAATCAGCTCAAAAAGCTGTACAATAATCACTGGGTCGAGAAAATCTCCATGCAGAAACTCAACTCCTTCAAGAGGCTTCATTTCCAGCCTGTCTATAGCGACCACCCGACCATTGCCAGACATTCGACTCGCTGCATATTGACTCCAGCCACCGGGGGCTGCGCCCAAATCCACGATTGTCATGCCGGGCTTAATAAGCCTGTCCCGTTGATCAAGTTGCTGCAATTTAAATACAGCCCGTGATCGAAAACCCGACTGCCTGGCACTCTGCACGTAAGAATCTGACTTTTGTCGATTTAGCCAACGACTACTGGACGCAGATGAATGATTCTTTGAAGTTTTTTTACGTGACATAATGAATGTTATTGATATTTTTGAAATAATCCCCGACTTTTTGAGACCTTAAACTAAATGAGCAAACTTAGTAGTAAACAAATTAGCTATTTGCGCGGCCTCGCGCATCATCGTAAAGTAATTATCAGCGTGGGCAATGCAGGCATCACAAAGGGCGTGGTCAGTGAACTGGACGATGCTCTTAAAATTCATGAATTGGTAAAAATAAAAATCACCGGTGAAGATAAGCAAGAACGCTACACCAGCCTTGAGCGACTATGCTCGGCCACTGATTCAGTTCTCGTACAGCTTATTGGTAAAACTGGAATTGCCTATCGTGCGGCCAAGAAACCAATCATCAAGATTCCCTGATCACTCGGGTTTCGGGAAAAAATATTAAACAGGGCTGATACTTTCCCGCACCAAGTTGTCGGCAATTTGCCGGTAACGCTTGCGCATAATCACCAGGTGCCAAATTCTACCACCGGTTTGAAACCACAAATATGCGCATCGTACTGCTGCCAGAAGAAGACTGCGGACTTTATGGACTACTTCTGGATCCTTTAAAAAGTTTTGTGAGCCCCGAACAACAATTTTGGGACTCAACTCACTAATGCATTTTTGATAAACATTATCAATTCGTGAAAATGCATCAAGGTCAAAGGGCTCTTGTAGTTTCCAGCAACACAATTCATCTACCTGTTTGCCCAACTCTGACTCAATGTCAGAGTTGCGTCGAACTGTTTTCTGCAATTGCAAAGTACTTAATGCCATACGAGCGACCTCGATGGTGCCACGCTCTGACGGCGCGGCATTAAGATCCCTGACAAATGTCAAACCACCACAAATTGCACCCGCTCCCCCGACAAGAGAACTGACATCAACAGGATCTGTATCCAGGACCATAGCAACCATATGGTCAACATCTTCTACATTCGCGAAACCGCGAGTTGCAAGCTGATGAACTAGCTGACAACATTGGCTGACTGCCGCAAGCGACAACACTTGATCTGAAGTTGGCATAACAAACTTTTGAATCTAATCTATTGGATTAAGGTTACCATAGGATATTGATTATAATCCGCTGTTTTTCCTGCTTATTTAATGAATTCTCACCAACAGCTACTGAATTTTAGTGCGCACATTCATGCGGAAGGCTGGCGTCTCAATGAGATTGCCAGGTTATCTGAGGAAGTTAGCGACTGGCAACAGTTGGTAAGACGCAGTGAACCAGAAGGAATTGCGCCGATTCTACTCAAACATCTGATTGCGTCAGGTGCAAAGTTCCCTGGCGACGTACGTAATAAATTGCGTGGTTTATCTATTCGTCATCGACATGCGTCAAGCCTACGAGCTGAAGTATTCGCTGACATTAGTAATGGTCTTAAAAAAAAGGGTGTTACCTGTGTCGGCCTCAAAGGAATCGTACTGTGTTCGATGATCTATCCAGAACCGGGGCTTCGCCCAATGCGAGATATCGATTTACTAATTAGTGACAGGGATGTTGGAAAAACCTGTTCCTATTTAGTGGCCTATGGATTTTCTTTCGCGGCTCAACATCCCAGCCGTTACATGAACGAACATCATCACTTGCCCAACGCGACATATAAACGGGATGATTTATTGATTAGCCTTGAAGTACACACAAAGGCAATAAGCGGAGATGCACCTGGCACTTTAGACATGCAACATCTTGTTGAGCCATTGCAAACAGTAGAATCAGAGTTCGGACCGATTCTGAGTTTGGGTCATATTGACATGCTTAACCAGCTGACCCGACACGCACTGGAACCCGGAAGAAATATCAGGCTATTGTCGGTTATGGATATTCTGGGCTATGCAAGCACTTACTTCGATCAAATCGACTGGCCTAAATTAACTCGTCTCTACCCCTATTTGCCGGTTGCTATTGGATTGATGGATTATATAACTCCGCTGCCAGATAATTTGCAGCAGTTCAAACCTGCCCCTCTAAGCCAAAAGCCTGCCGATATCGGCAAATTAATTCCTACCGCAGGGAGTCTTTCCAACGAAAAAGGCAGTGCACTACTGTCATTTCTGGCATTGAACCGTCCACCCGAATGGTGGTTACGCTGTTATTATGGAGTGCCTGCAGAGGAAAATATCCACGCCATGATTAGACTCAAGCATGCTTTTCTAACAACCACCTGGATGTTAAGACGTTTAAAGGCTGTGATAAAAGGTAAGTTTACTCACCGCTAGTTAACATAATGGAGTAAAATTCCCAGCGCTTTTTAGACTTCCTACATTTTCATGATTAGCCCCGAAACAATTCCAAAACCTGCTGATGGTTATCGGATCGAAGAGATGGACGGCGAACTTCTGCTCTATCATCCTCAGTCGACCTCCACCGTTTATATGAATCAAACAGCCGCATTGGTATGGCAACTATGCGATGGCAATCGCGATGTCGACGAAATTATTTCCATCCTGACCCAGAGCTTTCCTGAAGCAGATGCCAGCGTAAACAAAGATGTCATAACTACACTGAACATGTTTACGGATCAGGGCGCCCTAAGCATTTGACTGAAAATCCTCTGTGGACTATATCCTTCGGTGGCCTGTCTGTTGAAGTAGAGTGTCTGGCACCCACTATGGTTGATGATCTCGACTTTTTACTGAGAGATACACGCGACCTTGGAGGAGAGGTCCAGACTCGATTCGTAGTTAAATCATCCCAAGATGGGGAAGCTATTGAAATCTGGCGTAAGGATCAAAGAAAATATAAGAATAAAAATAATGGCAGTATCGCGACTTATTTAGCCGGTGAAATTATCTATCATTTGATTGATAAAAATTCCAGCGAGTTAGTTTTGCATGCAGGTTGTGTGGAAAAAAACGGTCGGGCAATTCTGATTCCAGGAGTTTCTGGTGCCGGAAAATCCTCACTGTGTAGCTGGCTAACCCGTCGTGGCTACCACTACTTAACTGACGAATTAGTCTCAGTCTGCCCTGGAAAATCAGAAATTGAAGCTTTTACCAGGCCGCTGAATATTAAAACTAATGGTCTAGAAGTAGTTCTAAACTCCGTTCTGGATAAGGACAATCCACCGGACATGTTGACTGGGACAATATCTACTTTAATATCCCATCGGTGCTTCAATCCAGACTATCAATTCAGTCTTCCCAAACCTGCAATGGTAGTTTTCCCACGTTATAGTAGCAGTGCTGATTACGAGCTTAATGAACTAACGCCAGCAAAAACCGCCCTGCTACTTATGCAGGTTTTTGTTAATGCAAGAAATTTTAGTGAGCACGGTTTTCAATTAATCACCGGTTTTGCCCGTCAAGTTAAAGGGGTTGAACTAAATTATTCCAACTTCAATCAACTCGATGAACTAGAAAACATGATCAATAGTCTCACCTGATATATATCTGGCACTATCGAACTGTTTTTAATTCTTCACCACAATTTCGAAATAACCATATAAAACACTGCTCCAGAATATCTTGCCAACAGATTATCCCTTCTGTATGACGTTTCATTCAGTTTTCTAGTTAGTTACCTTATTGCGCACGTATTTCGGCATCGCAGGTGCTATTTCTGTCATATCGTGATCGCAAAAATATTTCTGCGCCAATTGGGCAACTGATGAAGCCCGTGGATAATCAAAATCAGGTAATCGACTAATTGAAGAACTACTGAGTTGCGAAGTTAGCTCGTGATAACTGTCCCAGCCAGTACCTACTGCAATAATTTTCCCGTCACCTTCGCGCATAATTTGTTGAACACTATCAGTGACATCTAAAGGATTGGCCACAGACTCTTCTATAACAATCTCCTGATTGTCACCGCTTTTTCGCATAAAGCCCCAGTAAACCTGCCGCATACGCGCATCAATGGCTGGCAGCACCCAGCCATCCGGACAACATAACGCCATGGCTTGAAGTGAAGAGATACCAATTACCCGCAAATCTGCTGAAAGTGCCAATCCCTGAGCCACACCAGCACCAATTCGGATGCCTGTGAAGGAACCCGGCCCTTGATCATAGGCAATTACATCAAGGTCGGTTATTTGTAACCGCTTTGAATCAAGCAGGTTTTGCACCATATCCAGCAACAAGACCGAATGCTGGTTTTTGGCGAGCTGGTAAATTTCGGTCAGCTCTCCATCAATATTTAATGCGACAGAGCAGGCTTCTGTGGCAGAGTCGATGGCCAGTAACTTCATGGCTTATCTATCTGTTTTTCCATGTAATGAATAAAACGCTGCACAAGATCAAGCCGCGAGGTCTTTTTCATTGGTGGTAGTGCGCCAAGGAAACGGTTACCGTAGTTCTTGGTTTTCACCCGACGATCGCAAAGCATCAATACACCATAATCTTTGTCGTCACGTATTAAACGACCCGCGCCCTGCTTTAACGACATAATTGCGCGAGGCAATTGATGATCTCCAAATGGATTACCGCCCTGCTCTTCAATATGCTTTAATCGCGCCCGCTGCACAGGATCAAATGGCGATGCAAACGGCAGCTTATCAATAACAACACAAATTAAGCGATCACCCTTCACATCGACGCCTTCCCAAAAACTGGTAGTGCCTAACAACAGGCAGTTATCTGTGTTACGAAATTTCTCTATCAGCTGATGTTTTGGGATATCGCCCTGCACCATTAGTTCAAACTCATCCATCTCACGCAAAATATCGCGCACTTCATTTAACACACGATAACTAGTAAATAACAGAAATGCTCGACCCTGCGTGGTTCTCACGACCGGCAACACCGCATCCACCATACGAGCCGCAAAAGCATCATCAGAAGGCTCTGGTATATCGTCCGGGACGTACATCAATGCACGATCATTAAATGGAAATGGACTTGGCCAAATTCCAACTTCGGCGACATCCAGCCCAAGCTCTTTTCGGAAGTGACTGGCATCAGAATCAGAAGCTAATGTGGCACTGGTGAAAATCAGACCAAGGTTTCTTGCCATCAAATGATCTTTAAACAATCCTTCCACTGAAATAGGCGTAGCCTCTAATCTGAGAAATTGTTTACCTTTTTCATACCAGTAAACCATATCCTTTTCTTCTGGAAATCGAAAAACATCAACCGCCTGAACCAGTTCGACACATCGGACTCGCACATTTTCAAGGTTCTCACCACTAACCTCGCCAACAGCTAACACTGCCGCCATAGATTTTAGAGCCTCTACCAGAGTCTCCAGTGCGATTGCCAGTTTGCCACTTGCAGCCAGAGTTTCCAGATCACCCCGGTCCTGATCGGTAACACAAAGAGTAACCGCCATTGCAGCCTTTTCAAGCTCACGTATAACGCCATCTAATTCAATACCACTTTTATCCGCCGCTTCAGCAACTTGAACTTCTCGACATAAACTACGGATTTGACCGGTGCTAAATGAAGAACCGAAAAACTGCGCAGCAATTTCCGGAATCTGGTGAGCCTCATCGAAAATCACTGCATCGTGACCAGGTAAAACTTCTCCAAAGCCTGTATCTTTCAGAGCCAGATCAGAAAAAAATAAATGATGATTCACAACTACCAGTTCGGCACTAGCTGCCTTTCGACGAGCCTTGATAACAAAGCAATCGTCGATTCTTGGGCAGTTGCTACCCAGACAATTATCTGCTGTAGATGTCACTGTCGGCCAGATTGGACTGTCTCCCAGACCATCAATTTCTGATATATCACCACTGCGCGTATTGTGAGACCAGTTTACAACTTGTTGTAAGTCCTGACTGTCAGAGGCCCGCATATATAGTGCTGTATCGCTCATATCGAGTCGATGTAAACAAAGATAATTACTGCGACCTTTCAAGAGTGCAATTTTGCAAGGAGAACCCAACAATTTCTGGACTAAGGGCAGGTCTTTAAGAAAAATCTGATCCTGCAAATGACGGGTACCCGTAGCAACAATTACCTGTTTACCGCTAAGTAGCGCTGGCACAAGATAGGCGAATGTCTTACCAGTGCCTGTTCCAGACTCAGCAATTAGGACGCCACCATTAGCAATGGTGTCTTCAACTTTGTGGGCCATTTCCTGCTGAGCCGGCCGCACATTAAAGTTCTCAATGCCCTGATCGAAAACCCCACCTGAAGCTAGTGCCTGCGCGCTAGGACTATCCTCAATATCAGGCAAACTCATCTATCTACTGTGCTGATATAGCGAAATACAACGCGCCAGGCCTTCCTGCCAAGAAGGTATTTTCAGTGAATAGCCCTCAGAAGCCTTGGTCTTATCTAGCACAGAATAAGCGGGACGACTAGCAGCAGTTGGGAACGCGCTGGTTGGAATTGGCAATACATGGGTGTCGTTATCGCCAGCACCACGAATAATGTCCGCTGCGAATTGATGCCAGTTTGTTTCACCCCCATTACCTAGATGATACGTACCCAATCTGGACAGGTCACGGGCTGGGGATTGTTGCATCACCATTTGCTGGGTCAACTCAGCAAGGTCCAGTGCGAAGGTCGGTGTACCTTGTTGATCCGAGACAATAGTTAGCTCGTCACGCTCAGCGGCTAGCCGCAACATGGTAAGAAAAAAGTTGCTACCACGGTGGGCATAAACCCAACTGGTGCGTAAAATGATGTGATCTACACCACTCTCTCGTATGGCAATCTCGCCATTAAGTTTTGTCCTGCCGTAGACACCGGTGGGTGCGACTGGATCACCTTCTGCATAGGGATGTTCGGCATCACCAGAGAATACATAATCTGTAGAATAGTGAACTAACAAGCCATTCCACTGTTTAAGGCACTGCGCCATGACTCCGGGGGAAGCGGCATTAATAGTCTGTGCGAGCGCAGGTTCTGACTCAGCTTTATCTACCGCAGTATAGGCCGCTGCATTAATTATGACCTGGGGTTTAGACTGTAGAATCTTACTGCGAACTTCATCGGGC
This sequence comes from Parasphingorhabdus sp., assembly GCA_047615875.1. Taxonomy (GTDB): domain Bacteria; phylum Pseudomonadota; class Gammaproteobacteria; order Arenicellales; family CAJQKF01; genus JBLHGU01. Next base: position 15,353 of record JBLHGU010000034.1, on the reverse strand, counting down.
CTGGACAAATCCAGTTCGTCCCGACTGACAACAGTTACTTCAAAATTTGGCCACTCGAGGTTTGCGAGATAGCCGCCAACCTGACCATTTACACCAGTTATTAGCAGGCGCACGGGAACCATCAGCTTAGATTTATCTCTTTTAGTAGAGGCGCATTGGCATCTTTTTCTGACAGACTTCCGTTTTTTATTGGCCAGTCAATGCCAACGTCAGGATCGTTCCAACGAATTCCCGCATCATCACTATGTTTATAAATACTGGTGCATTTGTAAGTTACTTCACCGATATCTGATAGCACACAGAAACCATGGGCAAATCCAGGAGGAACGTATAACTGTCGGCGATTTTTCTCCGATAATATTTCACCATGCCACTGCCCAAAGTGAGGAGAGTCCGCTCGAATATCTACGGCAACGTCAAATATCTCACCCCGAACACAGCGCACAAGTTTGCCCTGCCACTGGGGATATTGGTAATGCAAACCACGGATTACACCGTACTCAGATCGCGAGTGGTTATCTTGAACAAAATGTTCTGGCAAGCCCGCTTCGGCAAATTTTTCCCGGTGATAAACTTCCATAAAAAAGCCCCGTGCATCTTCAAACACGGTTGGTTCAACAACTTTTACACCGGGCAATGCCGTTTCAATAACCTGCATTACTTAAATCACCTGTCAAATGGGTTATCAGGACACAAGATCGTCGATAAATGACTTTATTCTATCTGACCAATTGCTTTCTTTAGGCCGATGTTTACCACCGGCAGATTGCGTAAGTTCATCAAACTCGCGTAATAATTCTTTTTGTTTTTTGTTCAAATTGACAGGTGTTTCAATACGTATACGACAAAACAAATCACCCTGAGCTCCGTTTCGAACATTACGCACACCCTTGCCGCGTAGTCTGAACATTTTTTCTGATTGCGTTTCAGCAGGAACCTTTAACGATGCCTTTCCCTCTAGAGTTGGGATTTCCAATGTTCCACCCAGTGTCGCTATGGAAAAACTGACTGGCATATCGCAATACAGATTGTCGCCTTCACGAGTAAAAATTGGATGTGGGCGTATCTTAACCTGAACGTATAGATCTCCGTTGTCACCGCCGGAAGGGCCAGCTTCCCCTTCACCGGAAAGACGAATCTGATCTCCTTCGTCGATACCGGCTGGTATTTTAACCGATAATGTTTTATTTTTTCGTACCCGTCCAGCACCCGAGCAGTCAACACATGGCTCTGCGATAACCGAGCCATTGCCATGGCAATGGGGACAAGTCTGCTGGATAGAGAAAAACCCTTGCTGCATACGCACTTGTCCGACCCCACCACAGGTATCGCACTGTTTGGGCTTTGTGCCAGGCTTTGCACCGGCACCTGAACAGGTATCGCAATTAACGGCTGTTGGCACCTGGATTTCTCTTTCAATGCCGCGAACTGACTCTTCTAAAGACAAGTCCAGCTGGATTCGTAAATCAGAGCCACGACCAGGTCCTCGACGACCACTGCTACCGCCGCCAAAAATGTCACCGAAGATATCACCAAAAATATCACCAAAGCCGGCACCGCCACCACCAGGCGAGGCGCCCATACTGGGATCTACACCGGCATGACCAAATTGGTCATAGGCTGTACGTTTTTGCGCATTGGAAAGTATTTCGAAGGCTTCTTTAGCCTCCTTAAACTTATGTTCCGCCTCTTCATCATCGCTGTTTCGGTCTGGATGATATTTCATCGCCTGTCTGCGATAGGCTTTTTTGAGATCGCCATCAGACGCATCGCGAGATACGCCAAGAACTTCGTAATAATCCCGTTTAGACATGATATTGGAGACTTAATTTTCCGTGGTTCTTAAACAAACAAACAGGCCGCCTGAATCAGGGGCCTGTTCGCTAAACATCCTTTGCCGGTCCACTTCAACAGTCGACCGACCAGGGCAAGGTCAGGAATTATCCTTCTTATCCTTCACTTCTTCAAACTCCGCGTCGACAACATCGTCATCCGCAGCGTCAGAGGCCCCTTCACCGCCAGCATCTGCAGCACCAGCATCAGCCTGCTGATACATTTGCTCGGCAAGTTTATGACTGGCTTCGCCAAGAGCGGTGGTTTTAGCCTTTATATCCTCTACATCATCGGACTTATTGGCTTCTTCCAGAGCCGCGATAGCTGATTCAATATTATTCTTATCAGCTTCCTCTACCTTGTCACCCGCTTCAGCCAGAGTTTTCTGCACACTATGCATCAGCGACTCGGCCTGATTGCGCGCTTCAACCAGTTCTTTGGCCTTACGATCTTCCTCAGCATGCTGTTCTGCGTCGCTAACCATGCGTTCGATTTCATCATCGCTCAGACCGGAACTAGATTTAATAACAATCTTGTTCTCTTTGCCAGTCGCTTTATCTTTAGCAGACACATTAAGAATACCATTAGCATCAATGTCAAAACTGACCTCGATCTGGGGCATTCCACGTGCTGCAGGAGGAATATCGGACAAATCAAAACGACCTAACGACTTATTATGCTGCGCCATTTCGCGCTCGCCCTGTACAACATGTACAGTAACCGCGGTTTGATTATCATCAGCGGTAGAAAATACCTGTTGTGCCTTGGTCGGGATCGTAGTGTTCTTATCGATTAACTTCGTCATCACACCACCCAGAGTTTCGATACCCAGGGAAAGTGGTGTTACGTCAAGCAGAAGAACATCTTTTACGTCACCACCCAATACACCACCCTGAATCGCAGCACCCATGGCAACTGCTTCGTCAGGATTAATATCACGACGGGGTTCCTGCCCAAAGAAGTCTTTTACCACTTCGCCGACTTTAGGCATACGGGTTTGACCACCAACCAAAATAATGTCATTGATATCAGAAGCGGACAATCCAGCATCTTTTAATGCTGTCTTGCAGGGTCCCACAGTACGCTGTACCAAATCATCTACCAGAGACTCCAGCTTTGCACGGCTCATTTTTAGATTAAGGTGCTTAGGACCAGTTGCATCAGCCGTGATATAAGGCAGGTTAACTTCAGTTTGAGTACTAGATGAAAGCTCGATCTTGGCTTTTTCCGCAGCTTCTTTAAGACGCTGCATGGCAAGCGGGTCACCGCGCAAATTCATGCTATTGGCTTTCTGAAACTCGTCAGCTAAATAGTCAATTAATCGACGATCGAAATCCTCACCACCTAGAAATGTATCGCCATTGGTAGATAACACTTCAAATTGATGCTCACCATCAACTTCAGCTATTTCAATAATAGAAATATCGAAAGTACCACCACCCAGGTCATACACTGCAATGGTGCGATCACCCTGCTGTTTCTCCATACCATAAGCCAACGCTGCAGCAGTTGGCTCATTAATAATTCGCTTAACTTCCAGCCCGGCAATTTTGCCGGCGTCTTTAGTTGCCTGACGCTGAGAGTCATTAAAATACGCAGGAACAGTAATTACTGCTTCGGTAATCGTTTCGCCCAAGTAATCTTCAGCAGTTTTCTTCATTTTCTGCAAAATTCGAGCAGCTACTTCAGGTGGAGCCATTTGCTCACCATTAACGTCAACCCATGCATCACCATTTCCTGCCTTGACAATTTTGTAAGGCATAATGGACATATCACGCTGCACTAACTCATCGTCAAATTTTCGCCCAATCAGGCGCTTAACTGCGAACAGGGTGTTGTGGGGGTTGGTAACCGATTGACGTTTGGCGGCCTGACCAACCAAAACTTCACCATCATCACTGAATGCAACCACTGAAGGGGTCGTGCGATCACCTTCACTGTTTTCAATGATTTTTGGGCTTTTACCATCCATCACTGCTACACAGGAGTTGGTGGTGCCCAGGTCTATACCAATAATTCTTGCCATCCGGGATATCCTCTTTAAATTAATATCTGTAAAACTGCGCTAAAAGTGGGGTTTAGAGTTTTGAAATCAAGGCACCTTGGCCACAATTACCATCGCAGCGCGTAATAATCGGTCATTTAAGGTGTAACCTTTCTGAACTACGTTAAGAATATGGTTTGGTTCTACGTCAGTAGAGGGCTGTAACACCATAGCCTGGTGTAGCTCTGGATTAAGCTTGTCACCTGCGGCTGGAGAAACCGTTTGAATACCAAATTTCTCGAACACGCCATCCAATTGCTTAAGTGTTAGAGACAATCCTTCAGCCATGCCCTTTACTACATCGTCCTGGCTGTCGTCGAGGCTAACATTGGCAGCCAAATCCAGGCTATCTTTAACCTGCAGTAACTCAGTCGCAAAAGCCTCAACAGCAAATTTTCGCGCTTTGCCTATTTCCTGTTCAGACCGGCGACGTACATTCTCCATCTCTGCAACTGCTCGCAAGGCCTGATCGCGAGCTTCCCCTGCGTCTTGTCTGGCCTGTTCTAACTCGTCCAGCGCACCTTCATCAGCAACAGAGTCCGTCGCTTCAAATTCGGTTGACGCAGAATCGGAATCAGAATCTTCATTGCCGCTTTCCTGAACTTCGTCCAGTACTTTATCGTCAAGCTTGTCCTCGGACGCGCCCATGCATTGTCTCCAAACTTATGTGATTGAATATGAGCGCGGATTGTGGGGACGACAGGGGAAAATTTCAACTCTAAGACACGGGTTTTTGACTCTATCTACAGAGAAACCATCTATGAGATTGGCCAACGAGCCACTTTTTTCTACCGGGACCGTGGTCTACCAGATGGAGCTATTTTGGCTTGACCCGCCACGAGTGAGTGGGATCTTCTAAATGCAACATCATGCGTGTCTGATTATCTGCTCCCAATTTGCCAATCCCTTCGCGCACCAGCCAGCCATAGGGAGTTCTCAATCGATATAAGTTTAAGCCATCCATTTTGAGCGTTCTCCACTTGCCTTTTTTACTCTCCTTGCTCAACCAACTATGCTCATAATCAGGCACAAATACCATCACTCGAGTTTGGGTATCAGTTGCAAACCCGAAGAACTTCCCCAGCCCCTCACGGACTAACCAGCCACCGGGAACTGCGAGACGATGCAAATTCAGCCCCTCGAGTTTCAGGCTGCGCCACTCATGTCCATATTGCTCACCTTCCAATACATGATCTGCACCCACGGATAAGGGGAAACCAATAATCAGGCACCATGCCAGAGCTGCGAGTCGAATATTTTTCATGAAGATATTTATTTGAGAATTGTGAAGAACAAACTGTGTAATGTGATCAGCTTATTTAGCAACTAATACTAGTCACCAAAGCGCTCTGGTTAGACCTTGCGAACTTGCCTGACTGGAGACTTTAGCTCAGGACTCGGCGTGACTAAGAACGTTGCCAATTAGTCGGGCTGTAATATCTACCACAGGTACAATGTCTTCATACGCCATGCGAGTTGGGCCGATCACACCAATCACACCGACGCCCTCACCTTCCATATTGTAAGGAGCCGTTATAACACTACAGTCTGTAAAGGCTTCGTAACCCGACTCGTCACCAATAAATATCTGAATGCCGTCGCCACGAATACTGCGTTCCATTAGATCCAGCAGGTTATGTTTGGTACGAAAGGTTTCAAAAATACTCTTTAGCTTACCGACTTCGGTGAACTCTGGCACACCCATCAGGTTAGTTTCACCACGTACGACTACATCATCCGCGTGTTCACCATTGGTATCAAATAAATCCTGAACCATAGTGACTGCAGTGCGCATTATTCGATCTGCTTCCTGATTGTCCGCTTTTAAATCTGTGAGTAATTTTTCACGCACATCAGATAGTGACTTACCACTAAAAGCATTGTTAAAACAATTTGCCGCTTCTACAAGCTCACTTTCGGTATAGGCTTTTGCAGTATTGAGAACGCGATTTTCAACATGGCCATCGTTTGTAACCAATATTGAGAGTATCCGATTACCGGACAAGCCAAGAAATTCCACCTGCCGTAACTGTAGATTTCGTTGTTTGGTCGGCATAATAACGCCGGCGAACTGGGTAATCTGCGACAACATTTGGGTGGCGTTTTGCAGCACTTCTTCACGCCCATTATGACTATCCAGTTGCTCACGGATATCGTTTAGCAGCCCTTCTTTGAGCGGACGGACTTTCATGATGGAATCAACAAAAAATCGATAGCCTTGCTGAGTAGGAATTCTGCCGGATGAAGTGTGTGGTGAAGTAATTAAGCCCAGGTCTTCCAAATCTGCCATGACGTTGCGGATTGTCGCCGGGCTCAGATCCAATGACGATTCACGAGATAAAGTCCTGGAACCAACCGGTTGCCCGTCAGTAACATAGCGCCTGATTAATGCATTGAGTAATACTTCAGCGCGTTGGGCAAGTTGTAAATTCTGAGGTTGTGTCACGAGATTTCTGTGGCCAGGACATCGAGAGCTGCGTTAATTCGATCATACCACCGTTTTTTTCACTTCGGCGTTGAGTTTTATTTCATTGCGACGTTAATTAGATAGTAATCGCAGAGAGGCTTGCGTGTATTACCATTTCACTGACACAATTGGCTGTTGTTCCACAACACTCTCATCACAAGGTGGCCATGAATTTCAGGAATATCGGATTGTTTGCATTAAAGGACGATCCACGGGTAACCAAGACCATCCGTAAATTGCGTGCTCATCTGGAGCAGTCTGGTCGCCGGGTCTGGCCAGAATCTGAACCATGTTTCGATCTCTCGGCAGCGAATTTCGCTACTACCGCCGAACGCATTCAAAATGAGATTGAACTTGGCATTGCCATTGGTGGTGATGGCACAATGTTGCATCTGGCACGAAACTTTTCTACTTACAACATACCCCTGGTAGGCGTAAACCTGGGCCGCCTGGGCTTTCTGACGGATATATCTGCAGATAACATGCAGCTTGAAATAGATGAGATTCTGGCAGGTGAGTACTACAGTGAAAATCGACTATTGCTGAGTGCTTCACTGCCCCACGGAGACGGCGTGCCGCATACCGATATCGCCCTAAATGACATAGTCGTCGCAAAGGGTGGGTCTGGCCGACTAATAGAATATGAACTGCGTGTTAACGATGACTATGTAGGGACCACTCGGGGAGATGGCGTAATCATTTCAACTCCCACAGGCTCTACAGCCTATGCCCTTTCCGCCGGCGGTCCGATTCTTCATCCAACCCTTCCTGCAATCAATGTAGTCCCGCTAAGCCCTCATACGTTGAGTCATCGTCCTATCGTACTCACAGACGACAGCATAATATTTCTTAAAATAACCGAAACTGCCGGTGCTAATGCTGAGGTATTTCTTGACGGCTCGTTGTGGCACACCCTTGCACCTGATGACAAAATTATCATTTCACGTAGTCAGGGACAGGCCAACTTAATCAGAGCTTGCAGTCACAATCATTTCTCCGCCCTGCGTTCCAAACTAGGTTGGGCGGGATAGGTTAGCCATGCTGTCTTTTATATGTGTCCGAAATTTCAAGCTGGCGGATGTCGTTGAGCTTGAGCTTCAGCCTGGCTTTACCGTTTTAACCGGCGAGACCGGTGCGGGTAAATCCCTGATTGTTGACGCGCTGGGCCTGATTCTAGGTGACCGAGCTAATCCAGACACCATTGCTAAAGGATCCGACAAAGCCGAAATTGAGGCTGTTTTCACTCTGCCTTTAAATCATCCGGCACATGGATGGCTGATGGATCATGACTGGCATTCTGAAAATGAGTGCATTGTTCGCCGAATTCTAAGCAGAAATAGCTCCTCACGTGGCTTCATAAACGGTCATAGCTGCCCTATCCAGAAACTTCGGGAATTGGGCTTGTTGTTGGTGGACATCCACGGCCAACACGCTCATCAAAAATTATTACAGGGTTCGGTTCAACGCCAGGCACTGGATGCTTTTGCTGGGTTAAAACAGGACATTGCAAAATTAGCAGGTATCCACCAAAACATGCAACAACTACAAACCCGCTTGCATCGCGTTAGCAATCAATCAAAAGAGGATCGTGGCGAAGCACAATTGCTGGAATTTCAAATTAGCGAACTAGAAGAACTGGCTCCACAAGCCGGTGAAATGCTTTCGATACAGCAGGAACATGACAAGTTAGCCCACGGACAGGATTTAATTTCTGGCATCAGCGGCATAGTAGATGATCTATTTGATTCCGACCACAATGTATTGCAGCGCCTGGATCGCCACACACAGGACTTGGGATCGCTAACCCAGCATGATATAAAACTAAAACCTCTAACCAGCCAACTACAAGAAACCTCCATTCAGTTGAATGAGCTTTCCAATGACCTCAGGCATATGCTTGATGGATACGAATTTGACCCACGTCGACTTCAAGAGCTGGACGAGCGAATGAGCAAGCTACACAGCGCCTCCAGAAAATATCAGGTTGATGTGGATAAATTACCCGAGTTTCTTGAGCAATGCACAAGCCGACTAGAGAGTCTGTGTGCTGATGATGAAGCTATTGAGAAGCTGCAACAGGAACTCGATGCAGCTGTTGGCGAGTACGACAAATGTGCAGCGCGTATACGCTCAAAACGCCAAAAATCGGCAGAAAAGCTGGCCACGAGTGTCACCCAACAACTACGCGAGCTATCTCTTACTGCTGCGAATTTTCAGGTAACATTGATAGATAATAAAGGTGATCAACGCGCCGCATGGGGCACGGAGTCAGTCGAGTTTCAAATCAGCACCAACCCTGGTCAGGACCCTGGCCCTGTTGCGAAAGTCGCCTCTGGCGGTGAATTGTCCAGAGTTGCCCTGGCGATAAATGTAGTCGCTAATCAGGCCAGTTCGGCGCTCACCCAGGTTTATGACGAGGTAGATGTCGGCATAGGCGGCGGCATAGCGGAAATTGTCGGTCAAAAGCTACGTGATCTGGCTGACGAAAAACAGGTATTGTGTGTCACCCATTTGCCCCAGGTAGCAAGCCAGGGACAAAACCACCTACGCGTTGCCAAGCAGGGCTCGACCACCAGCTCCGTTAATGTGGAGGTACTAGAGCATGCTAGTCGAACAGACGAAATTGCGCGCATGCTTGGCGGGGTGGAAATCACAGAAAACACCAGAACACATGCCAAAGAAATGCTGGAGAAAGCCGGGTGAGTAAAGATTTTGTTGTAAGACCTGCAACAGTGCGCGATGTTGAATCGATTGATCTATTATTAAGAGAACAGATCGATAAGGGCAAATTACTGCCCCGGCCACTACCGGAAATCTACGAACAGGTACGTGATTTTTTTGTCGCTGAAACCACTGACGGCGCCATCGCCGGTTGTACAGCGTTACAACTATTTACGGCCGAATTGGGCGAAGTGCGAAGCCTTGCCGTTAGTGGCAGATTTGAAGGTGGTGGGTTAGGTCGGGCTCTGGTTGATAGGCTAGTGAGCGAATCTAACGCCATCGGGCTTAAAAAACTGATGGCACTCACTTATGTGCCGGGCTTTTTTCACAAACTGGGTTTCAACACGGTCGATCGAGACGAATTGCCGGAAAAAGTTTGGGGCGTTTGTATACACTGCCCGTATTACCATAACTGCAATGAAATCGCCGTATTGCGTTGGCTTTGATACAATGCGCAAAATTTTTTTCGAGGAACATCATGGGTAACTTTCGCCTGATTGGCATTTTGTTTAGTGCTGTACTGTTATTTTCTGGTTGTGTACGAGTATATAAACTGGATATTCAACAGGGCAACGATCTCACAGGGGAGCAGGTTTCCCAAGTAAAAGTGGGCATGAACCAGATCGATGTGCGCCAACTGTTGGGTACGCCTGTAGTTGCTGATCCCTTTCATCAGGACCGATGGGATTACTTCTACACCTTTCGCTCTGGCGGGAAAAAGGAAATGGAGAAGCGTCAGTTAGTGCTTTTTTTCGAGAACCAACAGTTGCAGCGTATTGAAGGTGCCATGGAGTCGGAAACCATTATAGCCAGCAAGATAGATATGGATGACCTCCAGGAAGAAGGGCTAACCCGTAAAGAACGCCGCGAACTTCGCAAGAAACAAAAAGAAGGCCAACCCGGCTTTATGGACAGATTGCGACTGTTTGCACGTAGAATAGATGGTGAAGAATAAAATTTAAACGCCAGAAGACTTTTGGCGTTTTTTTTCGGCACGCAACAGGCGAATTTCATTCGGTGTTAGAACCAGGGGACGATAAATTTCTATACGATCCCCCTCGGCAACCGGACTTTCCAGCCCGACTTTACGAGAGAATATTCCGACACTATGATTTTCAAACGTATCGATTCCCGATTTTTCGGCGATTCCAGACAGGCTTATTGCTTCTGCAATAGTCGCTCCTTCTGGTACCGAAACTTTTTCTAGCCAATGCCTGTCTGGCGATGCGTAGACAATTTCAATTGAAAGTAAGTTTTCTTGGTCCATAGACCTGCTCCGCACGTTTCACAAATGAGTCGACCATACTACCGGCAATAGTGTTAAAAACTGGACCGAGGAGTTTCTCGACAACTATGCCTGCAAATGCGAATTTAAGATCCAGCTTTACCTGTGAGGCTTGCTTATCGATATCCCGGAATATCCAGCATCCGCTCAATTCGCTAAATGGTCCATCGACCAAAGTCATGTCTATTTTCTGCCCCTGATAATTAGTATTACGGGTAGAAAACCGTTGCTTTAGTCCCTTGAAATCAATATCCACCTGACCAATAACCACATCACCTTCAGTCTGCAATATGGTAGAACCGCCACACCAGGGCAGGAAATCCTGATACTGATTTATGTCAGCTACCAATTGAAACATTTCATCCCCACTATAAGGAGCCAATGCCGAGCGTTGGACCTGATTCACAGTGGGTTTCGCCGCTGAACTAAATTAAACATTCGATAAACTGGATTTCGGTAATTTGAAGTACGCAACAGATTCATTCAAGGTGATTCTAAAAAACGCGATTATAGAGTCTCAACGTAATCAATACATCCAATCGGCAATAAAATGTATTCTTGGGTTAGAATCCCTCGCCCACACTTGAACCAACCCTGCAAGCATGAGCAAAAAAGCCGCCCCAGATAATACCATTGCCCGCAACAAGAAGGCATACCACGACTACTTCATTGAAGACGACATGGAGGCGGGACTGGTGCTGGAAGGCTGGGAAGTGAAAAGTATGCGCGCTGGTCGTGCAAACCTGAAAGAAGCCTACGTAATTATCAACAAAGGCGAGGTTTTTCTAGTAGGTGCGCATATTTCTGCCCTTGTGTCTGCTTCCACACACATTAATCCCAATCCGATTCGGGCGCGTAAATTGTTGCTGCATAATAATGAAATCAGCAAGTTAGTCGGTGCTGTAGAAAGGCAAGGGTACACCATCGCTCCACTAGCCCTTTATTGGAAGCAGGGTCGGGCTAAGTTAAAGATAGGCCTGGCAAAGGGTAAAAAGCAGCACGATAAGCGCGCCACCATCAAAGAAAGAGAGTGGAACAGAGACAAACAACGACTGTTGAAGACTACCCAATAGCTTTGACACCGAACTAGTGGCAATTCATATTGTCGAACCAGCGGACCAAAACTGGAAAACCTGATATGCGCAAAACCACCGCCCTGATAGTAATCGGGCTGCTTTTAATACTGAGCAACCCTGCCCTCGCGGCTGGAATGTTCACTAATGTGGAAACCTCCACTAGCCAAAGTATTCAGCAACATCATGAACCGGGCAAATGGCTGGTAGTGATGATGTGGGCTTCGGACTGCCACATCTGTAATCAGGAAGCACCAGAATATGTAGAGTTTCACACTAAACACAAAAGCATGGACGCGAAAATACTTGGTGTTAGCCTGGATGGTGCCGCAAATAAGGAGGATGCGGAAGATTTTATCTGGCGTCATTCAATTAATTTTGAGAATCTGATCGGTTCCCCCCAAGAGGTTACCGGCTACTACTCAGAGCTGACCGGTGCCGCCTGGGTAGGCACGCCAACATTTTTGATCTTCGGTCCACAAGGAGAGTTAAGAGCCAAACAAGTTGGTGGTGTTCCTACCCACCTGATTGAACAATTTATGGCAAGCAACGCCGAATAACCCAAACTGGCATTGACTAGACAAACATTAGACCCCATTATGATGGCAAGATTAAGTCTGTTGTTTTAATAGCAGAATTAATTGGGGGCGACATGGTTTCGACGTGAGTCACGAAACCTTCGGAGCATGTCGAGGTTGCTTGAGTTCCTCGTAAATCCAACAAGCACTTTATAGTTGCCAACGACGACAACTACGCCCTAGCCGCTTAGCCGGTTAGCCGCTGACTGATGTGTGTCTGTACGCTCAGGTTTCAGCGGTCGACTTATACAGGATCGTCATGACGGCACGTTCATCGGCCTGAGGACTAAAACTAAAGATGAGCTCACCCTTCGTCGACCTGTCTGTCGGTTGATTCGGGGCTAAATTAAAGACTGACTAAGCATGTAGCGCCGTTGAGCGTAGGGCCTGCGGACGCGGGTTCGATCCCCGCCGCCTCCACCATAAGCAGCACCGAAGACGCCTCAGGGCGTCTTTTTTTTCGCCTAAAATCAAGCATTAAGAGCGCTTTACCGTCTTACAGCGTCCTAATTGATTCATTGACATCCCGGGGGCAACTGGGGCAACATTTAGGGGCAAGTGCACAATCACAGGAACCTGTTGCCCCCATGCCGCTAATCTGCCATGGAGAGAAATTTCGGGATAGAGAAATCTGGATGTTGAAGAAAGTCAGCGTTGTGAAGGAAAAACAGGAACGAGGTCGTGGACATTCGTTTTTTAGGGGCGTATTCCCGGAGGAATTTCAATTCCTCTGCCAAGGTGAGTTCCGATTTCATTTGATTAGGTTTTAGTTTTGGAAAGAGGTTTCATGTATGAGGTTGTATCGTGAGCTTGATATTGATCTGGGTCAAGGTTTAGTTGGGTAGGATGCAGCTAGCAGGAAGTTGCAGGAAAGCTATACAAGGTAGGGGTAGATATATATCTGCTGCGGGCAAACTATGGGCATGACCGCCAGATTAAACCTGGTTCCCCGGTTTAGATCGAAGGTTTCGTCCGCTCTTTGCCTCTTGTATACTCAGAGCAGTCATTGATCTACTCAGCAGGAGGATATGGTGGCAGAAAAATCTTTACCGATTAGCGGTGGATGTCTTTGCGGAGCAGTGCGCTACGAGGTCAGTGACCCTCCGAGCGAAGGCGGGCTATGCCACTGTCGCGTATGTCAGAAAACAACCGGTAGCGCCTTTGAGGCACTCATAGGCTGTCTTCAAACTAGTTTTCGATACACGAAAGGTGAACCGAAGCGATACAGATCGTCATCGATTATGGAGAAAAGCTTCTGCTCTAACTGTGGCAGCCCGTTGACAGATCAATACATAGTCTCTGCTTCAGAGTTCTTTTCCAACGATAAGGTTTGGGTTCACATAGGCACTCTCGACGAACCTACGGCTATATCCATTAGCCTACACACAGGTGTTGAGTCTCAAATGCCTTGGCTTCACTTTGATGACGGTAACCCGCGTTCGCGTTGTGATGAAGACCCTGAGTTAGCAACTGCATTTGCGGCAGGTGATGCAGTAAAAGAAAAAAATAGCTGAACATTGGCTAAATTCACCTAGTACAAATTTACGTTCGATCGATTCAGTAATCGATAAACACATTTTCCCTAAATGTCAGCTTAGGGCTAATAACTGCCTGTCAGTAGCAATTATCGATTGTCTCTGAGATACTCATTGCTGCCGTTCGGAAGTTTTTAGAATGGGGCGGTTCAAAGACCTGTCCAGGACCTTCAACGCACAAATAGTTCAACGTCTGCTTTGGATAAAAATGCGTGTTCAACATCGACATTGAAACCTGTCAGCATTGCGACGGTACAGTCAAAGTTATTGCCTGTATCGAAGATTCGGCGGTCATTAAACAAATTCTCGAACACCTCGACCACCACACTGAATCGGTTAAAAGAACTCCCCATCCTGCCCGAGCTCCACCCGCGCAGACCTGATGCAACGAATCCTTTCTTAGGATAGTTGATTACACGGATGTGGCACCGCTCGGGGCATCGCTAATGGTCTGCTCGTGCCGAATCAACGGAAAATCTAGCAGTACTCTCCTTAGCTCACCTACCCGACCGCAAAAGCCTGACCAAACCAAGATCCCCCTCACTCCTGTGCCCGAATTTCAGCTAAAATTAGTGATTCCTACAAACTCGGGACCGGTTTCTCACTATGCCACATAGCGGTTATTCTTCCTATACACTATGAATCTCAGATGCAGTAAGTACTAAGGAGGTTATCCACACAGCAGCCAAAATGCTCAATGATCGAGTCCTGCCGTTCTACGAGGAACACGCGCTTCCTATGCTACGTATTCTGACGGATCGAGGGACGGAGTATTGCAGTCGAGCCGATCAGCATGATTTTCAACTGTATCTGGTTCTGAACGATATTGAGCATACTAAAACCAAGGTCAAATCACCTCAGACGAATGGCATCTGCGAGCGGTTTCATAAAACCATTCTGCATGAGTTTTATCAGATCACTCTACGCAAGAAAAACTATCAGTCGATCGACGGGCTTCAGACCGATCTTGACGAATGGTTGATAAAGAACAATATTCAACGAACTCACCAAGGCAAAATGAACTGCAGAAGGACGCCGATGGAAACACTCCTCGACGGTAAATCTATCTGGAAGGAAAAGTATTTGAACTAAACTTAACCTGACAGTCGGTTGCTGATAAACGGACAACTGTCAGATCAAGTCTGAACTTTTAGTGCGCCACGAGGCGCTTGATTACCAGCGGCTGAAAGTGCCGTCTGTGAAGTGGTGACCCGCCACACACAGTATCGAGTCTTGGGTTTTGGGAGGTAACGATCAAGATTAAGCGTAGACAGAAATGGTGCAGGCCGTAAGCGAAAGTTGAAGTGATTGAGTCCCGTTAATCGATTATTTGAGAAGGCAGATAGTTTTAGAAGTCTATAAGGCAACACTGCAATTACTGAGTATGGGCAGGTAATTACAGCTTCTCCGGGATCGTAGAGCACGGCATGTATCAAAGGTAAGCAGGTGAACGTGGGAGATCCAAAAGACTCTTCGAAGGATTGAAGTACCGATTGACGAGTGTAATAGCGAGAAGATGGGGATGGTCATTTGGAAGTCAGATCGGTCATAGTACTGTTGAAGCGGAGTAACGACCGTGGAGGGAAGGGCCGTGGGTTAAGTTAACTTCAAAGAGGACACGTTGTGGAATCAACAGAATTTCAGTATACAACGACAACAAAATTAATGAGGATAGCCGAGCTATCTCGAAGCGATTCCGGTGGAGTCGTTGCAAGTGTGTTACCAGGAGCTGGATGGAAAGAAGGCACTTGGAATAAAGGCGTAACGGGCCAATAGCCAGGTGAATGACTTAATCTTGAGCCTAGTGCCTGAATTGG